>DATNPE010000599.1:0-2811 GCA_036703355.1 Allocoleopsis sp.
GTCGCTGAGGCCATCGGAGCAGAGTAAAAGTAATCCGTCTTCTTCGACAAGAAAGCGTTGCACTGTGGGGCGAAGAAATTCGGCATCTCTCGTACCCAAGGCTTGGGTTAAGGCTCCTGCATCGGGTCTTTGGAGGGCTTCTCGGTAGGGGCTGCGGCCCAAACGGACTTCTCTAGTGGCGACATCATCATCCAGAGTTAGGAGATGACAATAGTGAGGGGTGATCCAGTAGGCGCGGCTATCACCCACGTTGGCAATGTAAAGCTCATGGGCGTTGTCGGCGGTTGCGCCGGAAGTGAGTTTGACTCGCTGAGGTAACTGGAGAGCCATAACCAGGGTGGTGCCCATGCGCTGTCGCGATTCTCGCCCTTGGGTGTCGTTTTGGGCGCAAATCAAGTTATTGACCACTCGAATGGCGGCTTCTAGCTGTTCTGTGATCAATTCTGGCGACAGCAGTTCTTCTTGTTCTTCTACCTCGGTCAAAAAGGCGCGAATTTGCAGTTTCAGCGATCGCACGGCCAACTGACTGGCAACTTCTCCGCCTTCATGGCCACCAATGCCATCGCAGACGATGCCTAAGTGGGGGACTAGTTTTTCTTTGGGGCGAGCTTGTCCTTCTCGTAAGTCAGCGACGGTGGGGAAGTAAGCGTCTTCGTTTAGCGATCGCTGTTTGCCTGTGTCTGACTCGCCTAGCAACTTGAGATGCAGCAGCAACTGGGAGGATTGCTCTAGCAATAACTGGTTCAGTTGCGTCATCACACTCGCCAGAGAGGCTTCGGCAGTGCGTAGGGGATGCAAAACGGTTTGGAGCGGTTTAGCCACCACGACTTGCGCTTCGGAAGCCCAAGCAAAGAGAAATTCACCAAATTCTTCTAGGGTGGGAGGCTGGGATAGTTTGCGGTTCAACAGCGATCGCGGCTGGTCGGGCGAGGGAGGTTGGTCGGCATACAACTCGCGCAGTCGCACCCGCCAACCTTCTACTCGCAGGTTTTCTGGAATCATCAAGCTGGAAGCTACGCCTTGCTCGGCCAAAGGCTGCCACAATTGCAGCAGTTGCCACAGCCAATAGACTTGGCGCATGGAGGTGGTTTGCGGCCACACTTCAGCCATTGAGGGGTACAAGCTGCCGCGTGCGTCGATGGGGGCGTTGTCTAGCAGGGCAATATCCCACTGAGTCGTTCCTTCTTGGCTCGTCGCAAGCCCGTATAGTTCTGGAACGTGCAACCGTTGAGGATAAAGGTGCAGGTAGGCGAGTAGTTCATCGGGCCAGCCAGGAGGCAGGTGCGGCAGCAGTCCGGGTTGAGTGTCGAGCCAAATTTGCGGCGTTAAAACGTAGTATCTGCCTAGGGCCAGTTCTCCGGGCGATCGCTGAGCCGAAGGATTGCCCGTTGCCCAGAGGTAGCGATAGACCAGCGGGGTTTCACAGTTGCCACAAAGCTTCTGGCCTAGCGGATTCTGGGGATTGCTACAGGCTAGGTTAGGGCAAGAAATTTTTAGCTCAGAACTGCTCATGCGTTCGCACACCCTAAAGCTAAGTGGATCAAAGGGCTAGATACCTAAAAGGTTGGGATAGATTGATTGTGACGACACTAATCCCACCAGCCTACCCCATCATGTCTAAGCCTAGGTTGAAGTAACAAGACAGCAATCATAGCAGGGTTAGGGGCTAGCAGGCATTTGCGATCGCTGGAAACTAGCTGGAATTTGGGCCAGTGTCTTTGAATCTATCTTCATGACGTTGCACAGGATACAAGTATGTCTTTCGGTCCTACAGTGATTTGGTTGCTGGCAGGAGTCGGATTTTGTTTGGTCGAGCTATTGCTGCCAACGGCGTTTGTCGCCTCCATGATGGGGGTGAGTGCTTTTATCGTCGCCCTAATTTCTTTGGTTTTGCCGCACCTTGGTTGGCAAATTGTTCTTTGGATGACGATTTCGATAGGGCTGGTAGTTTTGGTGCAACGTTGGGTACCCAAGCAGAAGGCTTCAGCGATCGCCGATGACACAGAAGCGGAAACTTTAACTGAGATTTTGCCAGGAAAAACGGGTCGGGTGCTCTATGAAGGCAATTCCTGGCAAGCCCGCTGTGATGATGAAACGCTGGCGATCGCCCCTCAGCAAAAGGTCTGTGTCGTGGGTCGCAAAGGCACAACGCTACTGGTGATGCCAGAGAACTTATTGCGGCATTGAGGGTGCGTCATCAGACCCAACTTTGCCTCAGCCCAGCTGAGAGACGATGCGGTATCCAATTCCTTTATTTAAAACTTCAGGAGATTCAAAATGGGCGAATTCATGTTGCTGCTCTTTTTAACCTTGGGTGGTGGCGTGGCGCTTTCCGGGGTCAAAACCATTAGCCAAGGCAATGAAGCCCTAGTGGAAACTTTAGGACGGTATAACGGTAAAAAACTTAAGCCAGGGTTGAATTACGTGATTCCTGGCATCGATCGCGTCGTGTTTAGGGAAACGATTCGGGAAAAAGTTTTAGATATTCCGCCGCAACAGTGTATTACCCGTGACAACGTTTCCATCACGGTAGATGCGGTGGTCTACTGGCGCATCATCAACATGGAAAAGGCTTGGTACAAGGTAGAAAACCTCAAGTCCGCGATGGTGAATATGGTGCTGACCCAGATTCGGGCCGAAATGGGCAAGCTGGAACTCGATGACACCTTTACGGCGCGATCGCAAATTAGCGAAATTTTGCTGCGGGAGCTAGACATTGCCACCGACCCTTGGGGAGTGAAAGTCACCCGTGTTGAGTTGCGCGACATCGTGCCTTCCAAAGCGGTACAGGAATCGATGGAATTGCAGATG
>DATNPE010000600.1:0-4952 GCA_036703355.1 Allocoleopsis sp.
TGTCACGCCTATCTTGGATGGCTTTTATGGCGACACTTCCAGAACCTATTTTGTCGGTCAGCCTTCCCCTTTGGCGAAGCAGTTGGTGGAAGTCACTGAGGAATGCTTGAGACGAGGCATTGCTGAAGTGAAGCCAGATGCGCGTGTGGGGGACATTGGGGCTGCCATTCAAGAATATGCTGAAGCCCAGGGTTTCTCGGTTGTGCAAGACTTCACGGGGCATGGAGTTCACCGCGTTTTCCACACTGAACCTTTTATTCCCCACTACGGTAAACGCGGCACAGGCAAGAAGCTACGAGCAGGCATGGTGTTCACGATTGAACCCATGATCAATGAAGGCACTTGGGAAGTCGAAGTGTTAGACGACAATTGGACGGCAGTCACCAAAGACCGCAAGCTATCGGCCCAATTTGAGCACACTGTAGCTGTAACTGAGGATGGCGTCGAAATCCTTACCCTTTGATATCCCTACGATTGTTCAGGGATATGCTCAAGGCTATTTTTTGATGGCGGATGAGTCGGGCAAGTTAGATTGGTACTCTAGCCGCCAACGCACGTTAATTCCCCTAGATGAGCGGTTTCGCTATCCGCGATCGCTGCAACGAGTCCTGAATCAAGAGCGCTTTACCGTCGCGGTGAACCGAGACTTTAGCGCAGTGGTAGAGGGTTGTGCCGATCGCGAAACCACTTGGATTTCCCCAGAACTTAAGGAAATTTACCACGCCCTCCACATTGCAGGTTGGGCACATAGCTTTGAAACTTGGCAGGGCGATCGCTTAGCAGGTGGCATTTTAGGCATTGTCATCGGTGGCGCATTCATCGGTGAGTCGATGTTTTTCCGCATCCCCGATGGCTCGAAGGTGGCAATGGTAAAGCTGGTAGAACGCTTGCGATCGCGCCAATTCGTCTTCTTCGATGCCCAAATGATGAACCCTCACGTAGAGCGCTTTGGAGCCTACATCATTAACCAGAAAGAATATCGCGTCTTACTAAACCAAGCACTTCAACATCAGTGCATCTTGGCTTGAACCCAACCCTTAAGCGCAATAGTCGCTTGGTGAGTTTTGTTTTTAAGATTTTGAGCAATTACACCGCTAACAGTTTCTTGAAACTCATAACCGTTTGAGCAGTTCATCGTACTCATCATGCGTCCCAATCCAGAACCAATATATATGGTCTAATTCCAGCAGACCCAACACCCGGTAGTTAATGCTGACACGAGCGGAATAAATTGGTTGCCGTTGACTCACTCGCTTGAATTGCAAACTATTGTGATAAGGGTCTGTGCGCCAGAGGTCATAAGCTTTCGCAGCTTGCTCTTGCACAGATCTAGGAAGTTGGCGCAGTTGCTTACGGAATGTTTTGGTTACACTCGATTTCATGACGAGGTCGGGAAGACTTCATCGAGTGGAACTGTTTCACCATTTGCGATGTCTTGTCGAACTATTTCGGCTATCCGATCCCACTGTTCATCAGTTGTACTTTGAAGGCGAGATTCCCAAGCTTGCTCATCTTTTAGTTCTGCTAGAAGACGAGTTGCGATCGCGTCCTGCTGGTCATCAGGAAGCTTTTCAAGTTCTGCGATTACACGGCTTAGTAGTTCAGTCATGGCTTAAAAGTACAAATGTTCTGACGATAGAAGTTACTTGATTTTATCTAACGCTCTAACTAACTATTCACATAAGAGTTCAGGTTGTGAATTGTATAAATTTAAAGTGGTACCTCTGAACTAAAATACAAGCGTAGATATTAGTCAAAAGTAGTCTGAGCTTATCTGGAGCAACAATGAGTGGGCGTTTTGATCCTGAAATCTGCCAGTGGATAGTTACGCATTACGACTGGGGGATGGGCGGAACCTTACAAGATTGTCTAGAAGTACTTTTCTCATCTACTGACGACTCAGGGCCACCGCAACTTGCTCTAGATCTTCATAAGGAATTTAAAAGTAGTTGCCTAAAGAATGGGTATGCCTCCGCCGATGGCTGGACTGTTTACTATGCAACTATTAAGGGTGAATCATCGCTTGACAGAAATGAGTCTAAACCCAAACCTGGATATGTATATGTGATCCATGCGGTTGGTACAGATCGTTACAAGATTGGAAAATCAGTAAATCCTAACGCTCGTCTAACAAGCCTTAGTAAACAAGCTCCTTACCGACTTAAGTTATTCCTCAGTTTCCATGTGCAGGATATGAGTGGCGCTGAAAAGCAGCTACATCGGTATTTTGTTGATAAGCAAGTCAACAGTGAATGGTTTCAGTTAGACGATAGAGATATTGAATATCTCAAAGCATGGAGCAACAACAGTGTATAACTGAATCAACCGATTTTGTTGTTACCAGACAAGTTATTGATTTGAAGCTTTGCTATTAGATTGCTTCTTTTTGGCTTCTTGAAGGGCGGCTTCGCTGTGGCTTTGGTAGACGGCGGTGCGGTCTTGGGCGATGCTGTAGCGCTTGTCTTGGGATGGTACTTGGGCCATGAGGTCAGAGGCTTGTTGCCACTTGGCGGCGAGCGCTAACCAGTCGGCTGAGGATTGGGCTGATTTACCAGCGCTGGCGGTTTGTTCGGCGAGCCTGACTGCATCTGCAAAGGGGTCGGCAGAGGTTGGGGCAGTAGTTGGAGCGATCGCAGCTTCAGGGCTGGGGCTAGGACTAGCGGATGCCACTGGAGAAGGACTAGGAGCAGTAGAAGGGCTAGGGGCGATCGCGGCAGCAGAACTAGTAACAGGTGCAGGAGAACTAGCTGGACTCGGTGAAGCGGGGTTAGGTTCAGGAGATTGAGCAGGATTGGGTGATGCAGGAGTGTTTGCTTGACTACTGCCCTGAAACTTTGGGCCAAACCAACTATAGGCACCCCAACCCAGCAACAGCAGGAGTAAGCTAGCTAAAGTACCACCCACTACGCCTCGCTTAAATTGGCGTTGCTCGCGGACTTGGCGGGGAGAAGGAGTTTTTGGCATACCAGCCGCTTGTTCGGCTTGCTGGCTCTGCAAATCCTCCATGAACTGCTTGAACAGGTTAGGCCGAGTCAGGGTAATTTCCTGCGACCAAAGCAGTTGGTTTTCTGGATCGCGATTAATTTCCTCTAGCCACAACAGTTGTTGCTCGCGCACAATGCGGCTGTTAATTTTAACGCGGCGAATATTGCGAGGGGAAATCGACTCTAGAATCTGGCGCACCCGCTCAACTAAGGTAGATTGCTCTAGTTGATCCACATCAGGGGCTTCGCACAAAAGCTGGAGCACGCCATCCTCAAAAATGGCTCTGGTCCTAACCCCAGAATCCGCCAGCTTGTCATTCAAAACTTGAATAATGGCTGCCACGCTGCCTTGGCGGGCTTGCTTGGTGATATTTTCAACTGAATCTACCATTGTGCGCTCAGCGGTCGAAATAAAAATCCTGAACTTTTAGCCGCAGTCATCCAGGTTCCCTGCTCCCAATACTGTACCTTGAGGTGGCTTGAAACGGCTCAAAAACCCCAGGTAAAAACCTGTCTTGACAGAGACTTTAGCGCCTCATTGTTGAGGTTTCAAGAGGCTAGATGGCGGCAATCGTTAAAGCGGCGCACTTGCCACAGATCGGTGTTAAAACGGTTTTGGTCTTGCCGATGCCAACGCGATCGATCGAGCCAAAATTCAAACAAAGCGGTATTGCGAGCATGTAAGCGCCAGGAGCGATCGCAACCCATTAACTCGGCAATCAAATGCTGCAAAATCCAACTGTGAGTCACAATCCAAATCTGATCAGAGTCTTGGTGTTGGGTGAGTAACTTTTGAATGAAATGATGGGCGCGATCGCGAGCTTCCTGGAGCGATTCGGCTTCGGGAATTTGAATCCAATCTGGAGAAGTTTCCAAGGTGTGGCAAAACTCCGGGTAGCGGCTCTTGGCTTCCATCCAAGTTAAGCCCTGAAAAATGCCGTTTTGAAACTCCGCTAGCTCATCGGCATAAAAGACTGGAAAGGTTGGCAGGTTTTGAGTGCCTGTAGAAACGCTCACCGGAGACGTGTCTTCACTATCAATCAGATCACTGACGGCAGCAGGTAAAGGAGCCGTGACAAAGTGATTGACTAAAATATCGGTGGTCTGCACCGCCCGCTTTAAAGGACTGCTATACACAGCGGAGGGCCACCAAGACTCTTCTAGTAAGCGCTGAGCCAGCTTTCCCGCCTGAGTTTTGCCATTGGCCGAAAGCTCAAACTCACCATGTCCCTGCATACGCCGTTCTATGTTTCCCACAGATTGAGCATGGCGAATAAACAGGAGTTTCATGGCCGTGGTTTAAAATAGGTCAATACACTCATAGACCGTAACATTTCCTATGCTACTCAAGTCTACAACTCGCCATATTCACATCTTTACTGCGGAAGTGAAAGGCACTGAACTCAATCCTGCTGATGGCGTTTTGACACTGGATGTTGACCCTGACAATGAGTTTGTATGGAATGACGCGGCGCTACAACAGGTTTACTGCAAGTTTGATGAGCTAGTCGCTGCCAATGAAGGCGAAGATTTGACCGACTACAACTTACGCCGCATTGGCTCTGATTTAGAACACTTTGTGCGATCGCTCGTACAAAAAGGAGAAATCAGCTACAACCTGGAGAGCCGCGTTCTCAACTACAGCATGGGCTTGCCTCAAGTTGTGGCAAAAGACAACGAGTAGAGGGGTTGCAGGCAAGATTTGATCAATACTTGATGACTACAAAGTCTGGACCAATCACTACAAGAAGGTTGGTTCCAGACTTTGTTTTATAGGTTTGCTAGATTTGTTGCTAGATCTGTTGCCTTGGCTTAGCGCCAGTCACTCCAGGTTGGAAACTTCTGGAACTTCCAAACGGGTTGATGGCGGGGTTGAAGTGGTTTCTAGATCTGTTTCTAGATCTAATGAGTGACGCTTTTGCTCTAGAAATTGCTGCAACGCCACTTGCCGATTGGCCATGAAGCGGT
>DATNPE010000601.1:0-15335 GCA_036703355.1 Allocoleopsis sp.
GGTACCACTAAGCTGCTTTACATCGCTTACGGTGAGGTCAGAGCGGGCGTAGATTTAGACCAGCTACAACCTCAAGATGTGGTGGTGAACAATGAGGTCGTGCAAATTCGCTTGCCACCTCCGCGACTTTTAGATGCCAAAATTGACGTGACGCGATCGCAAGTGTATGACTACAACCGGGGTCTTTTAGGCTTAGGGCCAGATGTAGCACCTAACCTCCAAGCCTTAGCAGAACAACAAGCCCTGAAGAAAATTGTGGCCACGGCCTGCCGAGAAGGCGTGTTGCAAAAAGCCAACGATCGCGCCCAGCAAGTGGTGAGTCAGCTCCTCCGCACCACTGGACATCTACAAGTGGTCATCACCACGCAGCCACCCCTGCCTGAGGCTTGTGCTGCCACCTAGCACGCGACGAGTACCACTTCAATTTAAAATCAATGGACAGTGCTGCTTTCAGCTTGTGCCGCCACTGCCAAAGGAACGCAAACAATGCCAGGATTTTTCAGCCCTTCCGTTGACCCAACCGAGCAAAGTTGGCGGCAACAACTAGAACTCTTTGTGGAATCGCACCAGCAGGAATTAGCCGCTCTCACTTGGGGAGTGACATTGAACCCAGAAGCAGAGCCAGGAGTGTTGGGCGTTGATTTTCAGCCCTCTCCCCATTTGGTATTTTGCTCGGTGGCAGCGATCGCCGAACTCAACCGCAGAGTAGACAACCAAATTCAAGAGATCCTCGGTGTTATTGACGCTCACCAACCAGAAGAGGAAGTTTTGATTCTCGGTCTGGGAAATGGCAAAGGGCTTGAATTTAAGCTCATTCAGTTCAAACCAGAGCCAGCACCGCCGCAGTGTTATGAGCAAAGCATTGCCAACGGGCAAGCCCAACTGCAACACCTAGAACAGCAGCTCAACCAATATTTGAGCCAGTGGGGCTAAGCAATGCTCAAAGCCAGTTCTAGCTAGCTAGACGAACTTCGGGGTGATACCCTGCCAAGGCTAAAGACCGCGATCGCTCAGACAGCCGAGTGAGACAGACTTGATTTTGGTCATCGATCAAATCTTCCTTCTGCAACAATTCCATGATGGTCTGACACAGCAGAGCTTCTACCTGCTTGGCTCGACTCGTCAGCCAATGATGCGTGGCTGCATCTTCAGGAAACTGTTCCACACAATCACTGGTGTACTGCCGAAAAGCCCGTACTTCCTGCACCAAACGAACTAGATAGCTAGGACACTCACAAGCCAACACATCAGCTGCATCGCAGATGGCATATAGGTCTTCGTCAGATAGCTCAGCAGAAAGTTGAAGTTTCATAGTGGCGTGGACAGTAGCGTAGTTGCGAAGGTGAAGACAGAAAATAAATAAGATGGGTGACCGATGCAGTGACCAATGAAAACCCAGCTAGACAAAACAAGCTGCTAATTGACGAGAGAGCGGTCTAGGCTCAGCCGCTGATTTCTTTTGAATCTGAGGCTGCGATTGAATCTGAGGTTGCGATTGAATCTGAGCTTGCGATCGCAGGCTCACCCAAACGGCATATCCTAAAGCCGAAGCAGTTACAATGACGGGAATACCCTGCTCTACCAGCTCACAAGCCTTTTGATAAGCCGTTAGCCGAGCGTTAGAGCTAAAGTCCTGGACTAATCCATACAACTCATCTTGATGACGCATTCCTTGTTGGATAGAAGCGTTGAGATAGAAATTGAAGCGGTGGACTAGCTCTTCGTTTACAACAATCGGCAACATAGGGGCTGTAGCAATGGAATGATGGACTAGAAACCAGTATTAATACTTAAGAACGTTTGTCTATTATTAAAGAATGTAACATGCTCTCAGGAACCCCATCTCTCTCTTGAGTTAGAAATGTTACGTCTTCTAAACAATTCAGCCACATGGCTTAGATGCAAGCTCAATCTGACGAGCTGGAATGGATGATTTCCGCTCCTATGCCTTGCAAGTCTCAGATATCACTGAAGCTGCTGCTCTCAGAAAGCCAAGAAACATTCATCTACTTTTGTTAAAAAATCTACATAAAATACAGCATAAACTGACTTTGGTGCAAAATTTTAAGAAAATATTTAGATTCTTGCTTGGATCATACCGCTGTGGGGTTGCTTCCAAAGTACCAAGCCAACCTCATAAAAGAGAAATGCCTAGCTAAGTACTGAAAACCAGAGCATTAAAGAGGAAAGCAGCTAGATTCGTCGTTCTTTAGCAAACTGTTCAGTTTTTTTGCTAGATAAACTAAAATTTGACTTTAGATTTAGTTTAACTGCTGGTAACAATGCCATAAGCTTGACGACTTGCTTCAACCTGCTCAAGCAAGTTGTAGACCTTACGGTTTTAAGTCTGAGCCATTCCTCATCCTGCCTGAGTTAGCGTTTGAAGAGTGCCTCGTCTACTCAGCTTGAGTTGACTACGACTTTACGAAAAGCCCAGCATGGAACCAGTGCCTCTCTCAAGCTCAGAGCGATTTAAGGAGCAACGCCCATTCATCTTAGCGGTAGACGATGCTGATGATGATCTCATTCTCATTACTCAAGCCTTAACCTTGTTTGGTTACGCTTTTATTACAGCCAGCGATGGGCAGACTGCTTTGCAACTTGCTCAGGCTTATCATCCTGATTTGGTGTTGCTGGATATTGTGCTGCGAGGCATGAGTGGGATTGAAGTGATTCAGAAGCTAAAGCAGAATCCCCAGACTCGTCGGATTCCAGTAATTGCAGTCACAATCCTCGCTAGGACCGAAGATCGCAGCCAAATTTTAGCGGCTGGTTGCAACGACTATCTCAATAAACCTTATCGACTAGATGATTTAGAAATGATGCTGCAACGATATTTGAGTTAAGTAAGACCCATTGCTCTACTGCTTCTTACAGCGAGGCCGAGAGTCTCTTTAAGTCGTTGCAGCCCTTGACTCAGCTATTTCTTCTTCAATGAAGGCTTGTATTTAGAGGATGCAACATTTAAAGTGGGTGAAGCGCGAAATTCATTAAAAACGATTACACTCAGTAGTGTTTCGTATCAAAAGTTTCGGTTTATTTACGAATCTCTTGTAAAATCAAGAACCAAGAAATCTTGTACACGGTTGATTCATGCTTTATCGAGAAAATCTAGAGCGTTCAACCTGACCAAGTAACTACGAGCCAGTTCGCCACACAGAAGCGCCGCATTGCCGCTTCGGAAATGCCTCGTCCAAGCTTTGTTAGGGATGCCAAGTACGCTCTTTCGTCCCTGAGGCAGGATATGGATTTGAAATGTTTCCTGGAGACCGAGCAGCCAACTTGGGTTAAACAACCTTTGATTCTGGCTGTGGATGACGATGAGGACAATCTCTTACTGATTACTCAAGTCTTGAGTTTGAGTAACTATTCGTTTATTACTGCAACGAATGGTTTGATGGCGCTAAGTATGGCTGAGGAGCGGTTGCCAGACCTGATTTTGCTCGATGTGATGCTTCCTGACCTCGATGGTGCAGAACTTGTGCAGCGTCTCAGGCAAAACTCTCAAACGGTGCAGATTCCTGTCATTGCCGTGACTGCAATGGCAAGACAGGAAGACCGCGATCGCCTGATAGCAGCGGGCTGCAATGACTACATTAGCAAACCCTATATGGTTGATGACCTAGAGGAGCTTATTCGCCGCTATCTTTCTCCTCGCCCCCCTGCCTTTTAGCTTTAGGGATCGAACTAGGGTCACGAACGGTGGGGGTTGCTCCTAAAACAGCAATTGTTCCGGTGCGTCCGGTATCAATTTTGCCATCACTCAGTAGGTCTAGCACCTCTACCCCCAGCACTTCCTGAATCAACTCTTTTAACTGTGGCTCAATCGCTTTGGCCAAGTCGGCTCGGACTTGTTTCGCGAGTTCTTCCTGACCGCTGTTTGCCAACAACTGTTCGGGAGGCGTAATAGAGTCTTCGAGAACGATCGCCAATTTCTCGTCAAAAAGTTGACAGATGACTTTACTAGGCTGATGCCCAAGCTGCTCACGATAAAGCGCTTGAATTCGCTGCGAAAGAGTACGTTCTAGTTGCCCACGAGTAGGGGTAGCTGTCATAGAAGGAGGGAAGACCAGGAAACGAAAGGTTTGAAATCTAGCGATGTAAAGCTGTGCAAACCTTATTAGAGCTTTATTAGGAATTATTTCTTTTGATTAATTTACCATATGAACGTTTTTAGTTTTCTGATTTCCCGTAAAAATTACCTATTTAGATAGTTGTTTTTTCTTGAGTACTTCTCCCGGATTCGCACGAGATTTTGAACACTCAGTGTGCATGGCGTTTAGAAGTATTGGAATGCTTTGCACTTTTTGTAGAACTGGAGCCTAAAGGGATAGTTTGAGCCCGGAGTCGCAGCCGCCTTTGTTAAACCATCTTTAAGAGTGATTGGGAATTGAAAGCTTCTACGGAATTGCAGCGATCGCAACTGTTGCAGTGAACAAGGGCACTTTTTAGGTAGGAAGTGACCTGCTTCTATCTAGAACTCAGAATTTAGAGAAACTCTTATGACTGGGAAGCCAAGTCGGTCCGCATTACCCAATTCACGTGGAATGCAATCTATGAAACCTGCTAACCTTAACCCTGCTCTCTACATCGCTGGAGGAGTAGTTTTTCTCCTGGGAGCAATTCTGTTTAGGCCCTTCGTTATCGTCAATGCAGGTGAGCGGGGGGTTGTGATGCACTTCGGTAAGGTGCAAAATCAAGTGTTGGATGAAGGCATTCATCCCGTCATGCCAGTCGTAACGTCAGTCAAGAAACTCAACGTCCGCGTCCAGAAGAACGACATCAATGCCCGCGCGGCCTCGAAGGATTTACAAGATGTCACCACCGAAGTGGCGATCAACTGGCATATTGATCCCGCCCAAGTGAACACGGTGTATCAGCGCATTGGTAACAACGACCAAATCGTCAGCGGCATTATTACGCCAGCGGTTTCTGAGGTGCTGAAGGCAGCAACGGCTAAGAAAAACGTCGAGGAAATTCTCACCAAGCGGACTGAGCTGAAAGGTGAGATCGATGAACAATTAAAGAAACGTCTCGCCGCTTACGGGCTGCTGGTGGATGATGTGTCGCTAGTCAACTTTGGGTTCTCGCCAGAGTTCAACAAAGCGATCGAAGCGAAGCAAATTGCTGAACAAGAGGCAAAACAAGCAGAATTCACTGCACTGAGGGCAAAACAAGATGCAGAAGCCGCTGTAAACCGTGCCAAAGGTCAAGCCGAAGCTCAGCGATTGCAGCGACTTACATTAACACCAGAGCTATTGCAACAGCAGGCGATCGAGAAATGGGACGGTCGTTTCCCCGCAGTGATGGGCGGTAATGGCAACCTTCCGCTAATTAATATTGACCCCGCCACTCTAAACCAGCGTCGTTAAAACGTAACGTGGCTTGGGCCGCAGCCGTAACGCTCATTTCAATAACCACGTAGCGTGTGTTAGGCGCAGCCGTAACGCACGGATCTACAACATTTAAGGTGAGCGGGTGGTTAACGGTAGCGATCGCAACCAAAGTAGACTCACCGAAAGCTAATAGCTTAAGAACTTGTTAAAAGTCAGGGAATGTCTAAATTTCTAGGGCTACCTTGGTTTTTAAGATACCTCCTAACTGGGTTTAACAGCTCCATCTCTTGTAGCGGAATGCACTGAGGTGGAGCTTCTGTGTTGTATAGGGGTTGGATCGGTGGTTTAACGAGTGCGGGTGATGTCGATGGTGATTCTGCCGCCAAAGTCAGGAATGGGAGCAGCAGGTTTAGACAACTGCACGCGGACTTGCTCCACCACAGGTTGATCAGGATGGGCAGGTAATTGCAGCAGAGCTTCGGCGATCGCGCTGGCTAATTTCTCGACCAGGGCGAACTTGCTAGTTTTAATCAGTTGCTTCACCATTTCAATGGCGTTGCGGTAGTCGAGAGTGTCCTCAATGCGATCGCTCGCCCCTGATTTAGACAAATCCAGCCACAGAGTTAAATCCACCTCAAACCATTGGCCCAAAACTTGTTCTTCTGGCAAAAAGCCTGTGTAACCGTAAGCGCGAATTCCCGTCAGTTGAATGCAGTCCATGTGTTAAAGGAAATTACTACAGATCCCGGTGAGTAAAGGGTTTGGCATTAGAGCCAGCGTAGGTGGCCGCAATGTGCCCATCTCCGGTAATCTCGTACTTGTAAGTCACTAACCCTTCCAAACCGACCGGACCGCGCGGTGGCATTTTCTGGGTGCTGATGCCCACTTCGGCCCCAAAGCCATACCGGAAACCATCGGCAAAGCGCGTCGAGCAGTTTTGGTACACACCCGCCGCATCGACTTCAGCCAAGAACTGAGCCGCAGCCTTAGGATCTTCGGTGGCGATCGCTTCGGTATGCCGTGAACCGTAAGTATTGATATGGTCGATCGCAGCCGCTAAATCGTCTACCACTTTAATCGACAGAATCAGGTCGCTGTACTCGGTAGACCAATCGGCTTCGGTGGCAGCAGCAATATGCAAAATGGCTCTCGTGCGATCGTCTCCCCGTAGCTCAACATTTTTGGCTTGGAGGGCAGGAGCCGCTTCTCGCAAAAACCCTGAAGCAATGTCTTTGTGAACCAATAGAGTTTCAATGGCATTGCAAGCCGCAGGGTATTGAGTTTTGGAATCTACGGCGATCGCCACTGCTTTCTGAATGTCAGCCGCTTTGTCTACATATAAATGACAAATACCATCGGCATGTCCCAGTACTGGAATTCGCGTGTTGTCCTGAACGAAACGGACGAAAGAATTGGAGCCTCTGGGGATAATTAAATCCACATATTGATCGAGTTTTAGTAACTCTAGGGTTTCTTCACGGGTGGTCAAGAGTTGTACGACAGCAGGATCAATTTCTGTTTGCGCTAATCCTGCATGAATCGCTTTCACTAGGGCTTCGCAGGAACGCACCGCTTCTTGGCCGCCTTTGAGGATGACGCCATTCCCCGACTTGATCGCCAGCGAAGAAATTTGCATCACGGCATCGGGACGCGCCTCAAAAATTATGCCTAGCACGCCCAAGGGACAAGAGATCCGCTTCATCACTAAGCCTTGATCGAGTTCGCGGTGAATCTGCACCTGTCCCACCGGATCAGCCAAGCGACCCACATCTCGGACTCCAGCGATCGCAGCTTTGAGCTTGTTTTCGTCCAGCTTTAAGCGAGCATAGAGAGCACTGCTAATGCCTGCGGTTTGGGCGGCTTCACAGTCGGCGGCATTCGCAGCCAAAATTTCTGGAGTAGCAGCTTCTAAGGCTTGGGCGATCGCTTCAATCGCTTGGTTTTTCGCCTCGGCTGGCAAGGTAGCCAATTTACGCGCAGCTTGACGAGTTTGCCGAGCTAGATCAGGAAGAGACAGGGAAGCAACTTGAGAGGCGATCATAGGTTTAGATAGAAAACCACAAGCAAGCCAAAGTTTAGCAAATCTCGACTTGTCCTTTAAATCGTATCCAATCACGGTGGTGGTTACAAATTACCGAGCACGATTGCCTCAGCCGTAAGCCATGTAAAAACTTTGGCAACCTATGCTTGAAATTGTTAGGGAGTTAAACCCTGTGTAGGGGCGGGTTTTGAACTGGCTTTTGTGACTCACAAATACATGCTTGCTAAACCCGCCCCTACCAACCCGTGAGGCAACCTGCCTCTAACATCCCGTGAGTTAATTCGTGAAAGCAAGATCAAGATGGCTTTTGTGAACGGACGCTAAAAGAGTCATAGATCTCAGCGAGATCGCTTAAAGATTCTGTGTACTTTTGCGGACTTTTGCCTAGAGAAATTGGATCTGCGGGTATCCAAAGATCAAACTGCACAAGCTGCTGAATCTACCCAAAGCTTTTGTGCTCGAAAATACCCTCCTTCTCTACGGAGACCCCTATGTCATCCCAATCTGGAGCGCTCCAGGCTGGAATAGAAGCCCTCAAACAAGGGCGCTACTCAGAAGCCATCGACTTATTAGAGACTTTCTGCCGCGATAGTTCTTTGACCGAATCGAAAGAATTCTTGCAAGCGCAGATGTGGTTAGTGAAAGCGTACCCACGGGCAGGGCAACCTGAGAAGGCGATCGCCCTCTGCCGCCAGTTAGCGCTGCACGAAAATCCTCAGGTACACAGTTGGGCACAGCAAACGCTTCAGCAACTTTCAACTGCATCATCTGCTCAACCCTCTAGCTCAGCAACCCGCGCTACGACTCCAGAAGTTAAACCTGCACCTGCTAACAAACTGAGTCGAGCTGCAAAGATGGGAGCCAAACTTGCCATGTCGGGCAATGGTGGTAGTTTAGCGCTGGCTTCGGGCGTAACCATCTCCTTGCTATTTGGCATGGTGTTTGTCTTAACTTTGAGCCTGGTATTCATTCTGGGTAGTGATCAGCCAGGAGTTGGACTAGCGATCGCGGTTGCATTCACCCTCGTTTTTAATGCGATCGCTTTCTTTGTTTCGCCCTGGTTTATGGACTTAATCCAAGGCTGGTTCTACGGGACTCGCTGGGTGTCTCTACCAGAGGTGGCGCGGTATAGCCCCGAAGCCGCACGGGTGATTCAACAAGTTTGTGCTCAGAAAAAGCTCAAGCAGCCGCGCCTCGGCATCATCAACGACGAAAACCCCACGGCGTTTACCTACGGCTCTCTACCAGACAGTGCTCGCTTAGTCGTCAGCCAAGGGTTGTTTACCTATCTCGATGACGACGAAGTTGCCACAGTCTATGCCCATGAGTTGGGGCACATTGTCCATTGGGACTTTGCAGTGATGACCGTTGCTTCTACTTTGGTACAGATCACTTATTTGATCTACAGCTTTGCCCGTCGCATGAGTCGTGGCGGTGGCGACAACAAGCTCAAAGATGCGATGGGCACTGCGGCGATCGCTGCCTATATCTTCTATCTGATCGGCACCTATCTGGTTTTGTATCTCTCTCGCACCAGAGAATACTTTGCTGACCACTTCGCGGCTGAGACGACAGGCAACCCCAACGGCCTCTCCCGCGCTTTAGTCAAAATCGCTTACGGCATTTTAGAAGAAGGTCAAAAAGCCAAGGAACCGAGCAAACTGATCGAAGGCACACGGGCACTCGGAATTTACGACCCCAAAGCGGCTGGCTCAGTGGGCACCGCTTACCGAGTTGCCGCTTCCCCAGATAAAATTGGTCGCGTCTTCCTGTGGGATATGTTTAACCCCTGGGGTTGGTTGATGGAGTTGAGTTCCACTCACCCGCTGACTGGAAAACGAGTCCGAGCTTTGAGCACCTATGCGGAACAGTTGGGTTTAGAAACTGAGTTCGACATGGGGCGAGTTGTTGCCGAAAGCCGCACCCTCAACAAAAACAAGCTTTACGGCAATTTCGCCCTGGATCTGTTGTTGTATGGCGCTGAATTTATCGGCTTGGCGATCGGGCTAGTCATTGGCTTAGCCTTACTGTCCCTCGCTGGCTGGAAAGTTCTCATATCCTTCAGCTTGCTCGGCTTGGGACTGGGGATCTTGGTCAAAATGATGGTGACGTTCCCCGACTTCAGCCGCGCCCAAGCGACGGATGTCATGAGCTTGATGTCTGATCCTTATGCGAGCCCGCTGCGAGGCCGTCCAGTCAAGCTCAGTGGTGAATTGATTGGTCGAGGAGACGCAGGTAACAAACTTGGTTCTGACCTGAAGCTACAAGACCCTACAGGCATGATGTATGTCCACTACGCCTCCCGCTTTGGGCCTTTGGGCAACCTTATGTTTGGTGCGGGTCAAGTACAAGGGCTGCTAGGCTCGCAGGTCACTGCCACAGGCTGGTTCCGTCGCAGCATTATGCCTTGGGTAGACCTGGCCCAACTCAAGACAGTCGGCGGTAAAACGGTCGATAGCTACCATCGCTTCTGGCAATGTGTCATGGGAGCTGGAGCCATTATTGCTGCCATTGTTGTGCCAGTGATTTTCTAGCAGGGTTTGCGATCGCCTCCTCCCGGTTGAATCAATCCCTGTTGAACTAAAAATCAAGATTGTTGAAGGGGTGCAGAGTTGCGCCCTTTTTTATGATTCTGCTTGGCCTAACTTCGCTTTGGCTTGTTGCCAGAGTGCTTCTAATTCTTCCAAGCTGTAGTCTGTGAGCGGGCGATCGCACACTGCCTCGACCTGTACAAATCGTTGAATAAAGCGGCGATTGGTACCTTGAAGCGCTTCTGCAGGATCTAGCCCTTGCCAACGAGCAATATTGACAATGGTGAACAGCAAATCTCCCAGCTCTGACTCTTGGTGGGCCTTGTCTTCTCCTTGCAGCGCTTCTTGCAACTCGCCGAGTTCTTCATGAAACTTATCCCAAACACCCTCAATACTGTCCCACTCAAACCCAGCTCCGGCGGCCTTCTGGGAGATTTTCGTCGCTGCCATTAAAGGTGGCAAGCTGCGGGCATAGTTGCTGAGTTTTTGGCTGAGGAGGGGCTGAGCGGCAGTCGCTTTTTCCTCGTCTTTGATTTGCTCCCAGTTCTGCCGTACCTCGTCCACACTAGCAACTTCCACATCGCCAAAGACATGCGGGTGACGACGAATGAGCTTCTCGCTAATGCCTTGGGCGACTTCCGTTAAGCTAAATTGCCCTTGCTCACTGGCAATCTGAGCTTGCAGAACTACTTGCAGCAGTAAGTCGCCCAACTCTTCCGCGATCGCCTTTTGATCACCGCTGCGAATGGCGTCTACCGTCTCGTAGGCTTCTTCAATCACATAGGGGATCAGAGTCTCAGGAGTTTGGGCTAAGTCCCAGGGACAGCCACCATCGGGCGATCGCAGTTTGGCCACCACCTCAATTAATTGTTGTAGGGCTTGGAGGGTAGCTTCTGGTTGAGTAGGCTCCACTGAGTTCGGCATGACAGGCAACAAATGACGGTTTACCTTATTCACTGTAGTTTCTTGGCTGCGGTTTCGGTGGCATCCGCTTGGTAGAAGGGCGGCGAGGCGTTGAAGTACGGCGGCGAGATTTGGTTTGGAACAAAGCCTTGAGGCCATGCGTTTGATAACGTTTGTAGGCAGAGCCTAGCCAATCACTACAAGAATGGCTAAGGGCACCGAGTTCTAAACCTAGACATAACGCCATGATTTCAGGGCTGTACTGCAAAACTGACTGCTGTGCTAAACCAGTGGCGGTGGGCCAATCAGGGATGGCGTAACCAAGAGCCGCCGCGATCGCCACTCCGACTAAACTGACAGCACTCAGCCAAGTTGCTAAGTAAAGCAGGCGTAGCACTGTACCTACCACAGGCCCGTGGGACCAAAACGATCGATGGCGCATCATTTTGCGGTAGGGCAGCCAAATCCAGCGCAGCCATCCCCAGCGTTGATATTGGCGGGAGTAGATATCGAGGTCAGGACCAAACATCAGTCCGCCAAATAAAAATCCACTTGCTACCAGTAAGGTGAGGCTACTGCTGTGAGTTTGCCCATAGGTCAGCCCTGCCACTAGCGGCAAGCTCCACAGGGTAATGCGATCGTGGGTTCGGCCAGAGGGCATGGAAGTAAAGTACGAAAAAATCTAAAAAATCGAAAAATTAACCTCAGAGAATATTAACAAGAACAAAAATGTCTGCTATATTTAATTCTCGTGCCCAAACGAATGGGTGCAGGTCACGGGCGATTAGCTCAACGGTAGAGCGCCTGCCTTACAAGCAGGATGTTACAAGTTCGAATCTTGTATCGCCCATTTGTACGTTCGCACGTTAAATCAAGAACCCCCTCATCTAGTCTCAGTAGAACTGAAACCAAACTAGGGGGCAAGACTTAAGTGAACAGAAATTATAGAAAGAGGCGATCGCCGAATCTCAGTCAGTTGAGTGATCTACAGCCAGTACGACTGATTATTCTCTGTAGCCAGTGCGGCTCACCACATCAGGCTCTTGGTAGCGCACCGTTTCCTTAGGCTTACGGAAGAGATTGGCAAGTCCGAGAAGACCAATCAGACCCAACCAACCGAGATTGTTGAAGTCGTTGGTGCTCTCTTGGAAAGGAGTGGTATCAACGGTGGGGTTGTTGCTAGAAGTTGCATCAGTCTGAGCGTTGCTAGGAAGGCTCAGAGGTAGAACTGCAAGGCTCGTAGCAAGAACACCAGCGCCAACCAACTTGGATAGAGTGGTCCGTTTCATAGTCAAAATTCCTCTGAAAATGTCTAGCGAAGAAATGCAGTGCAGCTAAGCAATTGAATAGTCTAAATCGTCAAATCGGACAAATGTTGAGACGTCTGGCTGCTGTCAGCCTTAGCAAGTAGTTGATAGCAGCGGAGCAGAGAAGGACAGAGCTTTGAAGTTCTAGACCTCCTCTGGCCCTAAAAGAGAGCAGGCGCTAACAATGCCAACCAGACTAAAACTTGATGAACTTGATGAATTAGTAGCGAGAACCAGTGCGGCTCACTTCTTCGGGTTCACGGTAGCGGGTGGGTTCTTCATGACGCTTGGTCAAACCAGCCAAACCAATCAGACCCAGCAGCCCCAACCAGCCCCAGTCAAAATCGCGATCGCCTTCAGCAGCGGTGTTCGTGTTGTTATAG
The DNA here is from genome assembly GCA_036703355.1 of Allocoleopsis sp. Classification (GTDB taxonomy): domain Bacteria; phylum Cyanobacteriota; class Cyanobacteriia; order FACHB-46; family FACHB-46; genus Trichocoleus. Next base: position 12,502 of record DATNPE010000601.1, read on the forward strand.
GTAGAGGTGGTGTCGGTACCAGTAGTGCCAGTGGTACCAGCATCAGTTTGAGCCGCAGCAGGCAGAGTCAGAGGTAGAGCAGCCAAGCTGAGACTCAGAACGCCAGCACCAATAAATTTAGATAGAGCAGCAGATTTCATGGTTAAAATTCCTTTTCTCTTGATAGTGTCTGTAGAATGCTTTAAGAAAGGCTTCAAGGCTTTGAATACTGTTCGGTTTAGAGGTCACCGATACTGAACAGATTAGAAGATGGCGATCGAAATCGAATCGCTCTTTGGCTGTAATCTCCTAATCGGTTTAACTCTGACTCAAGAAGTAGAAACCGAAGAATTTGTCGGCCACAAGAGGCAAAAAATGAGCGTGTAAAACTGAGGTTTTAAAAGCGTAAATCCAGCTTCAATCTGGGGATCACGGTCCTAGCAACCATTTCTAAAACGAATGCTTTGATCAGCAATAAATTTGCTGCCTCGCCTGAAATTCTGCATGGCTAAGCCTGCTACCTTCAGCCCTCACAACTAAATTAAGTCAATCAGATGCTAAATATCTACCAAATATCTGATAGATAAAAATTAGGTTGTTGAATTGAGTAAAATGTACACTCAATCCTGAAATTTGCCTGAAATTTAGCTGAGAATTAGCTGAGGAATCTCAATCCGTGAGAAATACATCAGTAACCTGAGTGACTCTCTCATTTTTGTGCAACGAAAAAAGAGGATTGAGTCATCTAAAACTCAGCTTCTTAACTTAACTTAATACTTGATTTGAGAGCGTGGTTGCAGAGGAATTTGTACGATAAATTCTGCGCCTTCGCCCGGTGTAGAAAGACAACGTAACTGCCCCTGGTGCTTATCGACAACAATTTGGTAGCTGATCGATAACCCCAACCCTGTGCCCTGGCCCACTGCTTTCGTGGTGAAAAAGGGATCAAACAATCGTTGTCGGGTGGCTTCTGTCATCCCTACTCCGTTGTCCACAATGTGAATACTGACTTGGTCCGGTTCGACGACTGTGGTGCTAATCGAGATAGTTGGGGGTGCAGCAGGACTTGAGGTAGCGCGATCGCCTAGTGAATTCTGTTTGCGCCGAACCTCTAAAGCATCAATGGCATTGCTCAGCAGATTCATGAATACTTGATTCAGTTGACCTGCATAACAATTCACTAAGGGTAGCTCGCCATATTCTTTGATCACTTCAATGCCTGAATAACCAGGTCTGGGCTTGAGTTGGTTCTGCAAGATCACCAATGTATTGTCGATGCCTTGATGGATATCGACTGGCTTCATTTCTGCCTCATCCAAGCGAGAGAAATTTCTCAAGGAGAGGACAATCTGCCGAATTCGCTCTGCTCCTACCTGCATGGAAGCGAGAATGCGAGTAAAGTCTTCTTCTAGAAACTCCAAATCGATTTCTTGAATGGTTTCTGCGATCGCAGGGGCAGGCTGGGGATATTGAGCTTGATACAGTTGCAGCAGTTGAGAGAGGTCTTGTAGATACTGTTTGGCGTGGGTTAAGTTGCCGTAGATGAAGTTAATTGGGTTGTTAATTTCGTGGGCTACACCTGCTACCAATTGTCCTAAACTGGACATCTTCTCGCTTTGCACCAGTTGCGCTTGGGTTTGCTGCAATTCGTGTAGGGCTTGCTGCAGTTCTTGTGCTTTTTCGCGATATTGGGCTTCCGATTGCCGTAGTGCTGCTTCGGCACGTTTGCGTTCCGTGATGTTCTCAATCATGCCGAGGCTGTAGCAAGCACTGCCTTGCTGGTCGCGAATTAAGGTGGCAGTTAGGTTAGCCCAAACGATTTCTTGAGTTTGCTTCAGGTAGCGCTTCTCAATTTGATAGCTAGCGATCGCCCCTGTGACCATTTGTTCAAACAAGCGGAGGTCTTTATTAAGATCGGCAGGATGGGTGATGGTCTGAAACGAAAGTTGGGTTAGCTCGTCAGCTTCATACATCAGCATCTTGCAGAAGGCTTTATTCACCTGAACAAGGTGCTCTTCTTCCAGACTGGCGATCGCCATACCGATGGGAGCGTCCTCAAAAATGCGGCGAAAACGCTCCTCGGTTTTCTGAATTTGCTCGAACAGGCGAGCATTTTCTAAAGCGATGGCAATTTGACCTGCGAGAGTTTTGAAGGTGTCCAGGTCGATGGCGCTAAAGTGATCGCTATAGGCATCTTGAATATCGAGAATCCCCAGGAGGCTGCCGCGAGCCATCAGAGGCACTGCGACTTCGGCCCCCATTGGCACATGCAGAGAAGTGGCGCTTGGGTCAGAGTGACTGAGTCTAGACTCTGCCACCACTAACCTCTGAGTCCGAGCTGCACGAGCAACCAAGCTATCTGGGCAACCCAAAGGAATACTAATCTCACGATGAGTGGGCCAGTCTACCTCAACGCCACTGGCTCCTGCTTGCCGACTCAGTTGATGGGTGCTGGGATCTAAAAGATAAATCTGGACATGGTGCAAGTTGAAGCGCGTTTGCAGTAAGGTGACCGCTTCTTGCAGCAGCAGTTCAGGATCGAGAATAGCTTTAGATAATTCACTGACGGCAAATGTGACATGTTGATTGGCTTCTAGCTCTCGTGTGCGTTCTTCTAAGCCGTGCAAGAGTTTGCCGACTTGCTCTGCCATCGTATTGAAGTTGGTCGCGAGGCTGCCGATTTCATCTTTAGAGGTGATCTGGACACGGGCGTTGAGCTGACCTGCGGTAAACTGAGCCACTCGTTGCGCTAAATGTACCAGAGGTTTGGCTAACCACTGGGCCATGACGATCGCGATGATCACTACTGCGATCGCAATCAAAATCGCTAACATCTGCGCCACACGAATTTGGGC
>DATNPE010000602.1:0-3203 GCA_036703355.1 Allocoleopsis sp.
AGGCAGACCCTCTGACTTTTCACCTCAGTCTGGAAACGCTGTGAATCATCGTCGTTGGCGCGAAACTGCCGAATATGTCATGCTCGCTGGCTCAGGAGTGGGGGCGATCGCTGCTGCCATCTCACAACAATTTGTCTTTGCCGCAGCTCCCCTATCTTGTTTATTAGCCCTGAATCTTGCCAACCGTCATCGGTTTGAACAAGAAACTCAACAACTGACCAAGCTCAGCATTACTCGCTTAGATAGCCGCGTCACGAGAGATATCACAACTCTAGAAGAGCAAGTCCAAGGCTTACCCACGGTCGCAGAGCTAGACAGCCTGAAGCAAAACTTTTTCCAGCGACATCGCGAGTCCTTAAACAAGCTCGCCGAGCAGTTACAAACCCTGCAATGGGAAATGAATCGTCAGCTTGCCCCCCTCAAGGCGCAGGATGTGGCGGGGTTGCGGCAAGATGTAGCACAGATGCAAAACCAGCAGGCGCAGTTGCTCAGCGATTTTGAGCAGATGAGTGCCCAACTGCAGCAGTTCCACAGCAGCGCCAACGTAGCAGCCACAGAGACCGCGATCGCCCAGTTGCAAGCTCAAATGGCACAGGCGCAAGCTAGCCTCAAACTGCTGAGTGACGAGCCGACGCTTCAGGTCAAGGCACTGCAAGAGCAGGTCAACCACATCAACCGTCGCCTGAATCATTTGCCCACGCCCTTCGATGCCAGCTCCCTGAAGCAAGATGTCGAATCTCTGATCCGAGTGATTGCGGGATTGGTACCTCGCCGCGAATTTACCCGCACCTTAGTCGAGATTGAAAACCTTCAGCAGAGATACCACAGCCTAGAACAAACGGTCGTACCTTTGCGGTTGGCAGTCACCATCTTTCGCAAACAACTCGATGACCTCCACAACAAAGTCCATGCGCCCGCAGACTCGCACGTAGACTCGCATCTGCTTGCAGAGTTGAGTCAGACCGTGGCGGTCATGGAAGCGCGGCTCAACCAACTGCCAACTTTGCCAGATTTAGCCGAGCTACAAAACCAAATTGCCGCTCAAGCCGATCTGGGCACCGAAGTTTCACAGTTACGCCAAGATCTCACCACGATTCAGCGCCAAACCCAAGCGCTGTACCAACAGCACAAAGCCTTACGAGATTGGGTTTACCGTTTACCTCAGCTCTTAGACAATAGCGCCCTGCAAAGCCAGCTCCAGAGTTTGGCCTCTCGCTTAGAAACCACAGAAGGTGGGGTAACAGCTGTACGAGCCGAGCTAGAGGCAGCTTTGCAAAATCGGCTCGCAGGCATTAATCAACAACTGCGATCGCTCCCAGAAGCCGCCAACCATGAGTTAGCCTTGGCGCTGCGTTCTACCCTGCCCCCATCCGGTCGCCCAGCACCATCCTCTGGCAGCCGCGCCTTTCTAGAAGCGTTACTCGACCAAGCAGAAAAGCAACTGATTGTCGTTTGGCCTTGGCCTGACCCGGATAGCTTTGATGCCACCCTCCTAGAAAAGTTTCGCGCCTTTTTGCAACGGCAAGGCCAAATTGCCCTGGCTTGGAGTCATTTGGGAGTCACACCCCAGAGCTTTGTGCCTCGCTACATCAGTCCGCGAGCGCCTCAAGCCCCTGCCGAAAAGAGTTGGCTCCACCAGATCCTGAAGCAACTGGCGCAATTGAAACAAGAATTTCCGCAACAGTTCAAATTCAGAATTTTAGGCGCTGAAGAAAACTTCCTAGTTTGCGATCGCCGCTTAGCGATTCTCAAAGTCCCCAATTTGCCTGTCTCTAGCACCGTCTTCCCAGAGTTGGAACTAGGACTCCGCACCACGGACCCAAAAACCATCCAAGGGTTAGTCGAGCGCTTTGAGCACCCGCTACTCGACCATGACGATGCCACCGCTTATTTCCACCGGGCCGTGACTCGCTACGAAATTGGCGACAAAGCAGGGGCGATCGCGGATTACACCCAGGTTCTCCAGATTGACCCCCATCACGACATTGCCCATACCAACCGGGGCGTGGCTCGCTATGACTTAGGCGACCTCTCTGGGGCGATCGCAGATTTTGACCAAGCGATTCAGCTCAATCCCCACAACAGCGTGGCTTATTGTAATCGCGGCTTTGTCTGCGGGGAGTTGGGAGATAAACTGGGCGCGATTGAAGACTACACTCAGGCAATTCAGTTGTCTCCAGAGGATGCGACGCCTTACTTCTACCGAGGACTGGCTCGCACGCGACTGGGCAATAAATTAGGGGCCATTGAAGATTACAGTCAGGCTCTCTGGCTCCATCCTGAAGATGCCACGGCCTATCTCTATCGCGGACTCGCACGGGCCAAGCTAGGAGACAACCAAGGCGCGATCGCGGATCTACAACAAGCGGCTCAGTTCTTTAGCGATCGCGGTGACTCCATCAATAGCCGCAAAACCGAGAGCACCATGCGGAAGCTGCAACAATCCAGGGTGGATGCAGACTTGATCAATTGCTAAAGCAGAGGGGGCAGTTGAGCGAGATTTGTAGACCCCCTCAAGCAATGCCTTTAAGGCACTGCCATCAGCGCATCATCTGTTTCAGTCGTATCCGTCATATTAGAGGCGGCTGAGTTCGCAGGCGATCGCGATAGTAATACTTGGCCCGCAAAGCCATAGCCCAACAGATACAAAAGGGCGAATCCAGCAACACTCGCCTGGACAATTCTACCCACCGACCTTAGTTTAAGGGGCTGGTCTGGAGGGAGTTGGGGCTTTTTGACTGTTTCCAGCATTGAGTAAACCTGAATTCTTCTATGGATTCAGTAAACGGTGATCTACCGCTTCATCAGGCTACCCTTATAGTCGTCGATTCAATTTCTACCAAAAGGGTGAGAGTCGTTTTTTGAGTCAAGTGATTCTTGCTACACTGCGGTCGCATTGATGAATGACTGAGCAATTAGGAACTGGTTAGAGCTGATTCGTCCAAGTGTTGCTCAACAAAACTATTACAATCTTTACAGATAGATAAAGCCTCTTTTTGAACTTAGGAAAGAAATAAGCTATTTCAAAAGGTAAATCAGATATAATTCGATCAGCAAGCAGCAATCAAACGCTTCATCAAATTCTTTTTTAGATAATCAGTAGCTAAAAAACTCTTGGATTACTAATCAAATCCTAATATCACGCTGCATACATAATTTGCTGTATCTATGGAAACTAGCGGCTGCAATCTTGGCAATCAAGC
>DATNPE010000603.1:0-2672 GCA_036703355.1 Allocoleopsis sp.
GACGCGGCTTGGGTGATTCTACCTGTGAGGTCAGCTCACTTGTCGTCAAACATTTATTCACACTCGTCATAGACACAATGGGCAACTTCCACCAGGGAGACATGATAAAACTCAATTTTAAGGCTTGCTGATTCTAACTTATGTCGTTTTGTCACCACTAGTCGAACCCGCATTGAGCTGTAGAGAAAATAGCAGCGATCGCCAAAAAAAGAGCACCCCCTCAGAATTCAGGAAGTGCCTTACAGCATGGATTTTTAGCTCAGGGTTATCAGAAATTCTTGATTGGGGTATTGGGGTCAACCACTAGCCATGCTGGTGATTACCATTGACACGAGGGCTACGAGCACCCACAGAAGCACCAACCATCGAAGCGACTAAACCGAGCAAGGAACCAAAGGTGAAAGACCAACCTGCCTTCGCGGCATTACCCGCTAGGTTACGAGTCTCTTCTGCGGAGATATTGGGGCTAGGAATCGCAGCAGGGTTGGGGATATCGACCCCACCTGGTTGCGCTGCGGCAGCGGCAGCATCAGCAGCACTATTCACCAGCAAACCAAAGGTACCGGACACACCACTTGCTAACAACCAAGAGCTAATTGCTAGGGTTGTTGCCCAGAGAATTGCACCATTTAACAAAGCTGTGCTGCGGTTCATAGGACCACAGGTGCGACTCGTAATCCAACCACCAATAAACAGAGAAATAAATAAACTAATAATGCTCCAGATACCCACAGCGGTACCCACGTCTCCAGCCGTGGAGCGGGGAGCGCCAGACCCGGACAAGCTCGATAGCCCAATGGCGGCACCGAGAGCACTCAGCACTAATTGGCTAGCCAAAGCGGTTAGCAAACCTGCCAAAATGGGGCCCCAACGAACTCGATCATGATACTCAGCAACTGGACCGTAAGCTGATCTTTCAACAACGCTATCTGCTGGCCGATTTGTGTATGCCATAGCTTAATCTATTCCCTCCCACTGTATTCGGTGTCTTAAAGAATTTGCTCTAGCAATATCAACATTTGAGCTTTACTTTAAGTCAGTCATACTGGTGCTACATCTACCAACAGACATAAGGGTTTAGTGAAATTAGCACTCTAAATATAGAAATTGAAATCAGTTTTTCACCCGGAATAATAGGTCATAAATTAATAACAGCTTCACAATTAATCGATCTCAAATTCTCACTTAATATATATTTACTTACATTATGAGGACTAAGCGTCAATTGAGCGATCGCCCACCATGCAGCACCCTGCAAGTGAAGACAGTTCATCAATTCTTATTATCTTTACATTAATTAATTTTCAACTTCAGGTTTAAGTTTCCATACCACTTGCTTACCAAATAAGCCCAGAAAGTAGTGCTCTTTACATTACTACTATTAAGTCTGAAGCAAAATTCACATATTTTGAAAGCTACAGTTCTATTTAGTCAATTGCCTAAAAGCTTTTCAATTCATCTAACAATAAAAATCCTATTCCTTTCGATAGAGAATCCACAACTCTCAGTCCTAGGAAAGCCTCTAGTTAGTGATAAAGAGTAATTCTTGCGATGGAGATTCTCTTGGGCTTTAGCGGAGCCGAATTGCAGTCCCCGTCGCTGTGATCAACAACAAGACTCCCGATTGGTCAAGGCTGATAGTGCCAGTGTCAATTTCAATGCCAATCACCGCATTAGCTCCCAACCGTTCAGCTCGCTTTTCCAGCTCTGCCAATGCGTCTCGCTGACCTTGCTCAAAAACTCGCTCATAGCTAGCCGTGCGACCGCCAATGATGTCACGAATCCCCGCAAAAAAATCTCGCAGTGCATTGCTGCCATAAACAACTTCCGCCGTCACAATGCCTAGGTAGGCTTCGACCGTTGCTCCTTGAATGACATCAGTTGTTGATAAAATCATCAGTTGTCCTCACGCAACAATACTTAAAACAGGAAAACTGCTCATCTCCAGTTAGAAAAGCTGACCTATCTAGCTTTATCGGCCCTCTGCACCGCTGCGGAGTGATGCAGTTGCTCTCAACTTAGCATCCGTGCGAGCCAGCGAGTTGCATCATAGCTGGGCTGACAGGGCAAAGATTTCACATTGGTGGAACTTGCTGAGCTTGTGAGTAGTCTTCTTCCTGATCCTTTTTGGGTGTCACTGTAGCCGTTAACCATTGCAAACGTCGTCTAGGAAAATTGGCCGTGTACAGACAAACTCTATTAGCAGTTAGTACGTTGTGCTTGGCAGGTATAGGCTTGACTGCGCCTGTCACTCAAGCCTTGGAAGCACAACCAGCAGCTAGCTCCAAACAACCCGCGATCGCCCGTACCCTGATTGCTCAAGCCAACAGTTCCAACAGCGAAGCCCTCAGCCAACTGCTAAAAGAAGGCCGCAAGCGCGTTGATGCAGGCGACCTCTCCGGTGCGATCGCGATCTACCAGCAAGCCGCGAGCTTAGATGGCAAAAATGCCAAAATCTTCTCTGGGATTGGTTACTTACAAGCACGCCAAGGCAATTTTCCTGCCGCTGCTGCCGCTTACCGTCAAGCCGTCGCCCTAGATGGCAAAAATACCGACTTCCTATACGCCCTGGGCTACAGCCTAGCCAACAGTGGAGACAACTCTGGAGCCGCCGCTGCTTACCGCCAAGCCGTCGCCTTAGATGGCAAAAATACCGAAGCTTACCTCGGACT
>DATNPE010000604.1:0-3157 GCA_036703355.1 Allocoleopsis sp.
GGTGACCACCATTAGTGGGTAGTTCTTACCTACTTGAGACAGTGCTAAATAAAACAAGTTACTTACTGCTTGCAAGCCCCCAAACACCCAGAGGGAGCGGTTAATGCCCAGTTTGCTTAAAAAAGCGCCTCCTGCTAACAAACCCACGATAGTTGCTAACAAACCCATAACTCCCTGGAAGGTACCAAGATCGATTTCGGTAAAACCTGTCTTGAGCAAAAATGGGGTAGCCATGTTGTTGACGAGGGCATCACCTAGCTTATAAAGCACGATGAACGCCAGGATGAAAGCACCTCTAGCCAAACCTAAGCGCTGAAAAAATTCAATAAAGGGCAATGTAAATGCATCAAATAAAGACGCAGGTGGGCGATCGCGCAACTCAGGTTCTGGTGCCCAGAGTGCTGTCACCATACCAACCGCCATTAACACAGCTAGCACCAAGTAAACGGTAGGCCAAGAACTGAGCTTTGCTAAAAAGAATGCTAGAGAACCTGCTACTAAAAGAGCAATGCGATAACCTAAGACTGCGATTGCTGCTCCTGCCCCCATCTCATGGTTTTCTAAGACATCGGTGCGATAAGCATCAAAGGCAATATCTTGGGTGGCACTTAAGAAGGCAATAATCAGGGCGTTGATTGCTAGTAATTGCAATGCTTGAGAAGGATTCTGCAAAGCCATTGCCCCAATCGCCAGCAGCAAAGCACCTTGGGTCAAAATCAGCCATCCTCGCCGCCGTCCTAAGAAGGGTGGTATGAACCGATCCAGAATGGGAGACCATAGAAACTTGAAGGAATATGGTAAACCTACTAAGCTAAATAGTCCAATTGACTTCAAGCTGACACCTTCTACCGTCATCCAAGCTTGTAAAGTCGTACCAGTTAGAAGTAGTGGCAAGCCAGAAGCAAAGCCCAAGAACAACAACGCAGCCATCTTGCGGCTTTGAAATACTTGCAGCACGGATTGAGTCGGTTTCACAGTTAATTCAAATTCCTTCCACAACAAAACCTTCCTGTTGCGGTCTGTTGATCATGCCACAGGAAGATTCCAGCACTCATGGATTGTAGGGAGCTGTTACAAAATTAAGCTAAAGCTGACTCTAGACCCCGCCACACACCGACTAGGGAGCCTTGGACTTGAACTTGGCTAGCCGAAACTTCGATGGGGGAGTACTTGCCATTTGCGGGTTTCAGGGTGACTTTGCTGCCCTTGCGGTGGAAGTGCTTCAATGTGGTGCCGTGTCCTTCCACCATTGCAGCTACGATCGTGCCGTTTTTCAGAGACTTCGGATCGGCAACAGGTTTCATGATCACAACATCGCCGGGCGCAATCAACGCTTCGATCATGCTGTCGCCCGTGACCCGCAAGGCAAAATATTGGGGTTGCAGTAAGAGATTAGATAGATCTAAGCGATCGACTGTGTCGGTAAACGGTTCTACCAAGCCACCTGCCGCGATCGCCCCTAGAATTGGTACGCCTTGAGCATCTGCCTGCAAAATCCGAATCGTCCGGGCTTTGCCTTCCGTCCAACTGATGTATCCCTTAGCACGCAAGTGATCCAAACGGCTCTGGATCGGTGCAGGAGACTTCAGCTCCATCGCCTGCATCATCTGCCGAATTGAGGGCGAATGGTGATGCTGACGGATATACTCGACTAACCAGTCGAAGAGTTGCTGTTGGGCTTCAGTGAGGCGTTCCATAATATCCTAGGTGGTTGATCAATCTCACCCCATAGAACACTTGTATCATCTCAATTTTAGTCTGTCTAGCCCTTAGCCAAAGAAACCTGCGATCGCCTACACACCCGCACCCAGAAGGCTAGCCAGCAAAGCTTTCTGAGCATGGAGACGATTTTCGGCTTGGTCCCAAATTTTAGATTGCTGCCCTTCCATCACGCCATCGGTAATTTCTTCTCCCCGGTGTGCAGGCAAACAGTGCAAAGCGATCGCCTTGGGGTCTGCCAAACTCAGCAGGGATTCATTCAGTTGGTAGGGCTGGAAAATGGGAATTCGAGCTGCCGCATCGGCTTCCTGACCCATGCTGGCCCAGACATCGGTGTAGAGCACTTGGGTGCCTTTAACGGCGGCTTCCGGATCTTCGGTGATCAGGACTTCTGAGCGGTTTCCGGCGATCGCTTTGGCTTGCTCCACAATGGTGGGTAACGGTTTGTATTCAGGCGGTGTGGCAACGCGCACATTCATGCCAACTAGAGCGCAGCCTAATAGGAGCGAGTGGGCGACATTATTGCCATCTCCCAAGTAAGTCAAGGTTAGACCAGACAGCGAGCCGAAGGTTTCTTGAACGGTTAATAAATCTGCCAAAATTTGACAGGGGTGCTCCAGATCGCTCAAGGCATTGATCACAGGAATTTGAGCATAGTGAGCGAAGGTTTCCAGGTCTTGCTGCTCAAAGGTTCGGATCGCCATGATGTCGAGGTAGCGATCGAGCACACGGGCAGTATCTTCTAAGGGTTCGCCGCGCCCTACCTGCGTCACATTGGGGTTGAGGTCCAGAACTTGCCCACCAAGTTGATACATAGCGACAGAAAAGCTGACTCTCGTTCGGGTTGAGGCTTTATAAAACAGCAATCCTAAGACCTTGGGACAGTGGGGTGTCACTTTCCCCAACTTCATCTGTCCTGCTAAATGCAGTAGTTGTTGCACTTCGTCTGGGCTTAGATCTGCCAAACTCAGAAGATCCCGTCCTTTCATTGCCTCCATGCTGATCCTCATTCCCTGAAGCAAACTGCTTTGATGCCTACTGCTACCGAACTCAGGCAACCTGTAGGTTTACCCTGAATGGCCTACCTGAGAGGCCGTCTTAAAACCCTACCAGATCCTTCAGAGATAACCTAGCCAGCAAACCACGATATTGGCGGACATTCCAATTGGCTGGGGAAGCAATGCGGAGATTGGCTGGTGTCAAACCACAAAAACTGATATCGCCTGGTTTAGGCTTGGGCAGCTTTAGCGGCTAACAGTTGCTTGATCTGCTGCAAAATTGACTCTAAGCCAATGTCCTTCACTAGAAAACCATCTGCTTCTGGACAAAGGGCTGTTCCTGCTCTGAGGTCATATTGGCTTAAAAAACCTGTCGCCAAAATCAGTAGTGGCGGCTGGAGCAATGTGTTTTTAAGCTGGCAAATCAACTCACAGCCGTT
>DATNPE010000605.1:0-4688 GCA_036703355.1 Allocoleopsis sp.
GCTGACTTTTCGCCTCGCTCCGAGCTAGAGTTTCAATTGCTGAAGTATCTGCTCGATCGCAACAATATCCAGCGCATCTCAGTAGAACGGGTGGTTTCGGGTCAAGGAATTACGGCAATTTATCAGTTTTTGCGCGATCGCCAACTCACAGGTAGCGCTCAACCGATTGCGGAGTCTCCAGTGGGGCAAATTGTGCGAACTTGGGAGCAAGAAGCAGGCCGCAACGAAAAAACGGTAGACCCTGCTGCTGCGATCGCTACTGCCGCCTTAGAAGGCACCGATCGTCTCTGCGAACAAGCCATGCAGATTTTTGTCGAAGCTTACGGGGTGGAGGCAGGAAATTTAGCGCTGAAGCTACTGCCTTATGGGGGTCTCTATGTAGCAGGTGGTATTGCCTCCAAAATTTTGCCATTGATGCAAACTGGCTTGTTTATCCGGGCCTTTGGCCAGAAGGGACGCATTAGCCCGCTGCTAGAGCGAGTGCCTGTACACATTGTGCTCAACCCTCAAGTCGGCTTGATTGGAGCAGCGCTCTGTGCCGCTCGCTTAGCAACTTAGGGCGCTAGTCAGGGAAGCGGCTACCGGGAAACAAATAACTGATGGCAACCACACCTAGAGTCAGCATTAGGCTAACTAGAAAAATTGCTAATGGAAGGGGAGCCATAGGGAGTCCTACCTGTTCGCCAACACCCTGACTCTAGCGACCCCACTTGACGTCTCTATGACTCCGCCATCACAAAGTTTTGTCACCCCACTAGTTGCTTCGGAGAAAGGAGGAGGGCTTGACGAGCGGCAGAGAAAAACGGAACGTGCTGCCTTGTCCCAGTTGGCTCTCTACCTCAATGACGCCTCCCTGTAACTCCACTAAACGACGAGAGATCGATAACCCGATGCCAGTGCCGCCAGAACTGCGATCGCGCGAGGGGTCCGATCGCCAGAATCGCTCAAACACGTGGGGTAAATCAGTAGGAGCAATGCCTATGCCTGTATCTGTGACCGCAATCCACAATTTCCCCGATTCACTCCAGGCTCGTAGGGTAATTGCGCCCTCCTGCGTGTATTGGAGCGCATTCCCTAGCAAGTTAATCAGAATTTGTTCTACCCGCTCCGGGTCAGCGAACACCATCGGCAAATCGGGCGAGCATTCCAGGCGTAACTCTGGGCCTTCTTCTAATAGTTGGTCAGAAAATTTTTGGACTAGCGACGTGAGCAACGGAGCCATTTCCAATGCCTGAGCATGGATAGGTAAGTAACCTGCTTCTGCTTGGGAAAGTTCTTGTAAATCGTTGACTAAACGCCGCAAGCGTCTCGTTTCCCTAGCTAACCGTTGGTAAATGTCTACAGAAGGCTCAATCGTGCCATCTGCCAGCCCCTCCAGATAGCCCTCCACCACAGTCAAAGGGGTGCGTAATTCATGAGTGAGATCGCCAATCAGTTCTCGCCGACGTTGCTCCACTCCTTGCAAATCGGCTGCCATGCGATTGAAGCTGCCTGCCAGCCGATGCAATTCGCGAATTTCATTGTCAGGCATACGCTCACTCAAGTTACCCGACGCAAATTTTTGCGTAATTGCTTCCATCTGGGTCAGCGGTTTCACAATGCGCCGTGCGACTAAATAGCTCAGCCCTCCAGCGGTCGATCCTCCCACTACCACTGACCAAAGCGCTCCCCGTCCCCAAGCATATTCAAAACCTTTAATCAGTTGGTAGCGCACGTAGCCCAACTTAAAGCCGCTTCCTTCTAACTTGGCTAAATGCAGCACAAACAGGCGAGGAGAGTAGAACTTGCCTACCGTGATCAGGGTACTAAGCCCTACCACCATGACAATGACATGGGACAAAAATAAGCGCGCTTGTAGCCCAATCTTTGCCACGAATGCTGAATGTCCTCAATCTGAATCCTTCACGATGGGTTGGCGATCGCCAGTATTGCCTCTAAGCTTGACGTGCGACCATCTTGGTTTACAGCCCCTAGCTCTAGACTAACTGCAAATTCATAGCTGCACCTTAGTATCTTTTTGGATAGTATTGCACTTTCAAGTACGTACTTCTCATAACGATATTGAATCCTCTAAAGTGGAAATCAGCAGGAAAAACAATTGTTTGCGAGTGATTTGAGCAGAATTGTCACCCTGTCTAACACCTGTTTAATCCGCATCAGCGGGGTTTTCAGCGATCGCCTTTATTAAGAGGTTCCAGTCATGAGCCAAGGGACAGTCAGCAACTTAATTCATGATCGCAATGCTAGGGGCCGTACCAAGCTGGGCTGGCTCGACAGCTATCACACCTTCTCTTTCGGTAACTTTTACGATCCTGGTCGGATGGGCTTCCGCGCTTTACGAGTGATCAATGACGATCGCGTGGCTCCAGGCGCAGGTTTCCCGATGCATGGCCACCGAGATATGGAAATTCTCACCTACGTTTTAGAGGGAGCTTTAGAGCACAAAGATAGCTTGGGCAATGGTGCCATCATCAAGCCAGGGGAAGCCCAAGTGATGAGCGCAGGCACAGGCATTACCCACAGCGAATTTAATCCTTCTAGCAGTGATCCCGTTCATCTCTTACAAATCTGGATCTTGCCTGATCAGCAAGGGTTAAAACCTCGCTATGAGCAACGTGATTTCCCACTTGAAGAAAAGCAAGGCCAATGGCGATTGATTGCCGCTAAAGATGGCCGTAACGGAGCCGTGACCATTCACCAAAATGTGGACTTGTATGTCTCGGTCTTGGCTGCGGGCGATCGCTTGACCTATACGCTCCAACCCGATCGCTACGGCTGGCTACAAGTCGGCAAAGGCTTGGTGACTTGGGGCGATCAACAACTGCGGGAAGGAGATGGTGTCGCGATCGCCGCTGGGGAACAGTTAGACCTCAGCAGTGATACCGGGGCCGAACTCTTGCTGTTTGATCTGGCATAACGGAGGGTCAAGCCTGGGCTTGATCTTCAAACTTGTAGCCCACCCCGATTACAGTCTTCACGAATGTGGGATTGGCGGGGTCGGGCTCAATTTTTTTGCGGAGCCGTGCCACATGGGTATCCACCACTCGCTCATCGCCAAAAAAGTTGCTGCCCCAAAGCTTGTCGATCAGTTGGGTGCGGTTCCAAGCTCGCCCTGGGTAACTCATAAACGTTGCCAACAGCTCAAACTCTAACGTGGTGAGGTCTAGGGCTTCAGAGCGATCGCTCTCCAGCAAACGAGTCGCGGTGCGTTGTTCCAGGTCAATCAAGAAATGCTGGGTACGGTAAGTTTGGCTTTGCCCACCTTGGCGAAGTGTTCGTCGTAGTAGGGCGCGTACTCGTGCTACCAACTCTCGCGGGCTAAAGGGCTTCACCATGTAGTCATCGGCTCCGGTAGACAAGCCCACAATGCGATCGATCTCTTCTCCTTTGGCGGTCAGCATCAAAATGTAGGGGTCTTTCGCGCCGGGACGTTGTCGAATCCGAGCGCACACTTCTAAGCCATCCAGCCCAGGAATCATTAAATCCAGAATCACCAAATCTGGTTTTTGCTCCTGAAATACTTGTAGCGCCGTCATGCCATCTCGACAAATTCGGCAGGAAAATCCTTCTTTCTCTAAATACAGTTGAATCAGCTGGGCGATTTCAGCTTCATCCTCAACAATTAAGATTTCCATGCGCTTTGTCGCTTTTTTCCATTTTCTACCGTTGACAATTAAGTGAGACCGAAATCACCCACAAGCAGGATGTAGATTGTAGGGATACGGTCGCGATCGCAACTGCTCTATTGGGCAACCTGGAGTTGAAAGTTGCATTGACAT
This sequence comes from Allocoleopsis sp., assembly GCA_036703355.1. GTDB lineage: Bacteria > Cyanobacteriota > Cyanobacteriia > FACHB-46 > FACHB-46 > Trichocoleus. Next base: position 3,780 of record DATNPE010000605.1, read on the forward strand.
TTCTAAGTTAAACAGGTGGAAGTGGTATTGCCCTATGGAGACCGCAGTGCATCAGGCTAACTTGCAGACGTTGGCACGGCAATTGCAGCAACATTTGCAATCGGAGTTAGCTCAGCCAGTCCCGCTCCAGATTCAGTGCGTCCTCAAGCAAGGCGTACTGATGATTTTAGGTCAACACTCCCCTGGCATTAACCCACCTACGCCTCAAGAAGTTTTCACCCTGCTAGAGCAAGCGCTAGAGTCTTTACAACCCGATTTGTCTGAGTCTGAGTTTAACCGCACCGTCCGGTTGTATCTACGAGTGGCGGGACAGAAACAACCTTATGCCAGCCATGCCTTTACCTTGCCGCTTCCGGCAGTTGAGACATTAGATAGTCTAGATAGTGAGGTTGATGCACCTCCTGCTGATCAGCCCTCTTATTTGACTGAGCCTGGTGATAACTTTAGCTCCACAGATGCTCTGCTCCATTCGGCAGAGATTGCTGATCCACCTAACTTGAGCACCGCCGAGGAGAACCTTTTTGCTTCTGCCCTGCAACCTCTGACTCAAGATGATGATGAGTTAGTTCCAACCCAGAAACCAAAGCAGTCAGATCAACGGGCTAAGTTGCCTTTGCTGGTTGCTGGAGCAGGGGTGGGGCTGTTTGCCTTGGCAGGTGCCCTTTACGCCCTGACTCGCCCCTGTGTGATTGGTGGTTGTCCTGCGATCGCCACCGCCCAGCAACTCAGCCAGGAGTCAACCCAAATTCTCCAAGCGGCCAAATCTGGGCCAGAAGTTGTCACTGCTCAACAAAAATTAGAGACTGCCACCCAATCTCTCGCGCCCATTCCTGCTTGGTCTGGTCATCACGGCGAAGCTCAAACGCTGCTCAAGACCTATCAAGCACAGGAACAAGCGATCGCCCAAGT
>DATNPE010000606.1:0-7946 GCA_036703355.1 Allocoleopsis sp.
AATCCAACTTCGCTGGATGACACTGCTGAGCTAACCTCTACGCCTGTACCGGGTGGTTTGTTTGGGCAGAAGGATGGCAAGCAACAAGCGTTTGTCCTCAAACACACAGAGGTCAAGGCCAAGGTAGCGGGCAATCTCTCTCGCGTCGAAGTCACCCAAACTTTTGAAAATCCATTTAAAGATCCCTTAGAAGCCATCTATGTCTTTCCGCTGCCCGATGCGGCGGCAGTTGATGACATGGAAATTAAAATTGGCGATCGCGTGATTAAGGGAGACATCAAAAAGCGGGAAGAGGCGCAGAAAATCTATGAACAGGCGAGACAGCAAGGCCGCACCGCAGGGCTATTAGAGCAAGAACGAGACAACATTTTTACCCAGTCCTTGGCGAATATCCGACCGGGCGAACGAATTGAAGTCACGATTCGCTACAGCGATAGCCTCAAGTTTGAAGGGGGCGATTATGAATTTGTCTTCCCGATGGTGGTGGGGCCACGCTACATTCCTGGCAACGCGATCGGTAATAGCGGCGATACTGATGTGGTGCCTGATGCCTCTCGGATTACGCCTCCGGTGCTCAAGCCAGGAACCCGCTCTGGTCATGATATTGGAGTCACGGTTGAGATTGATGCTGGCGTGCCCGTACAAGCGGTGCGATCGCCCTCTCACAAGCTCAGAGTGGAGCCGTCAGGTAACACAACCAAAGTGCAACTGGTGGCGGAAGACACAATCCCCAACAAAGATTTGATTCTACGCTATCGGGTGGCAGGTAAAGAGACGCAAGCCACAGTGCTGACTGAAGCCGATGCCAAAGGCGGACACTTTGCGGCGTATCTCATCCCTGCCGTGCAGTACCGCAGCAATGAGATTGTGCCGAAAGATGTGGTGTTCTTGATGGATACCTCTGGCTCCCAGGAAGGCGATCCGCTGGCGAAGTCGCAAGAACTGATGCGTCGCTTCATCAACGGCTTGAACCCCAACGACACGTTCTCAATTATTGATTTCGCCAACACTGCTACCCAACTCTCTCCCGCACCCCTACCTAACACTCCCGCCAATCGTGCCAAAGCGATCGCTTACATCGATCAACTCAACGCCAACGGCGGCACCGAATTGCTGAATGGCATTCAAGCCGTGATGAATTTCCCGGCGGCGGAATCTGGTCGTCTACGCAGTGTTGTATTGCTGACAGATGGGTATATCGGCAACGAAAACCAAGTGATTGCTGAGGTGCAGCGCCAGCTCAAACCAGGGAATCGGCTCTACAGCTTTGGGGTTGGTAGCTCGGTGAACCGCTTTTTACTCGATCGCTTGGGCGAAGTAGGGCGAGGCACGTCCCAAGTGATTCGCCAAGATGAACCCACCCAGGAAGTGGCTGAGAAGTTTTTCCGTCAAATCAACAACCCCGTTCTGACCAATGTCCAAGTGGCTTGGCAAGGCTCCGGTGCCGCCCCAGAAATCTATCCGTTAGCGGCTCCTGACTTATTTGCCAATCAACCTTTGGTGCTGTTTGGGCGCAAAGGCGATCGCCTCAGTGGCAGCATCAAGATTACTGGAGTCGCCGCCGGGGGTGAGCGCTATGAAAAAACGCTCAAAGTCAACTTTGACCAAGGAGACAACAATCCCGCGATCGCGCAGCTTTGGGGTCGGGCTCGGATCAAAGACTTGATGAACCAAATGTTTGGCGGTGAAACCACATCCGGTGTGGCCGCAGTTACAGATACAGCCTTGGCTTATCGACTGTTATCGCAATACACCGCGTTTGTGGCGGTCAGTGATGAGGTGCGAGTCAACCCAGATGGGACGCGGCAACGGGTACAAGTACCTGTAGAAATGCCAGAAGGAGTCAGCTACGAAGGTGTCTTTGGCAATGCTCAAGATGCTGCGGTAGGGGCGAGTGCTGCTTATCCCACATCTCCTATGCCTGCAATGGCTCAATCCCGACTCAATGGTTTAGCGGGACGGCGGGTGCAGAGTAGTAACCAAGCCGCAACAACAGCGAGTCCTCCAGTGGCGAAGACAGAGATCACACCTGCGGAAGCAGAGGCGATCGCACCTCCACCCAGCAACTCGCGCTTACAAGTGGTGAGCATTACAGGCTTAGATCCAGCCCAAATGCCTGTTCTGACGCAGTACCTACAAAGTCTAAACCTGCCGACTGGCTTCAGTGGTGATGTGGTGCTGGAATTCTCGGTGCAGAATGGGCGCGTCGGTCGAATTTTGTTGGATGACAAGGCTTCTACCCTCAAAGAGGCAACTGTGGTTGATGCGATTAAGCGATCGCTCCAGGCTTGGCAACCAGCACCCGGTGTAGCAGGTACGGTGAAGTTGGTGTTACGGCTGCGGTAGTGGTTTGTTGTGAAATCCGATCCTTGGGGGCACTCGCCCCCAAACCCCCGCTGAAGGACGGCTGCGTCCTCCAGACCTCCTCCAGAAGTGTAGGGTAACGTCTACTTGCTCCTCCTTCCCACCCCTTCAGGGAAGCAAGCTACGTAGGGAAGGGGGCTGGGGGGTTAGGTGGTTTTGGTCTGAACCCCTACGAGTACGGTTGCTCTGCGGAGAAGGTCTATGTCTGGGTGTGTCTACTCAATATGCCCCCACGGTTTAAGGAATGTTTAGTGATGAAAAGCCCCATGTTTTTAGGTTTCATGTTGGTGATCCTGGCTTTGCCTGTGACGATTTCTAATGCGATCGCCAATAAGCCCAATCGGCCCGCGCCTTCGGAAACTCAAGAGAAGCAAGTAGCAGTAGTCTGGGAACGTTCTGGCGGGATTGCGGGCATCTGTCAACGCCTGACGTTGCGCTCTAGTGCTACCTATGTTTTGGAGGACTGCCGGAAGCAAACGGTTGTGAGTCAGGGTAAGTTGCTGGAAGGCGATCGCCTGCGATTCAAAACGGTGTTGCTGAAGCAATATGAACAGTTTCAGTGGCAAAGCTCGAATCAAGGGGCGGATATGTTTAGCGATCGCTATACCTTTAATGGCCGAGGGTGGCAAAAGCCGACGTTGGCGCAGCAAGAAGCTTTGAATCAGGAATTGGCTCAACTAGCAGGAAAGTTGGTTCAGCAGACGCAGGTGCCGCAAGGACACTAAAGTTAACTGACAACATTACTGATGATGTGAGATTTGCTGAGTTGCCGAAGGACACCAGTAGGGAACCTTAGAAATAAGGATTTTCTTGTGAGACTAGGGTGTATATGGCAAATCCGGAACACCTGGCTTTATTGGAGCGAGGGGTAGCTGGCTGGAATCAATGGTGGGCAACTCAGACGGCAATTGGTCCAGGCCCGAAGGGTGTCTCGATTGATACGATGAACCTCAGAGCTGCCAACCTCAGCCAGACAAATTTGAGGGGAATTAATTTCGAGGCGGCTGACCTCTGCTTAGCCAATTTTGAAACCGCAGATCTACATCGTGCCCAGTTGGCAGGAGCCAGTCTCTACACTGCCAACTTCTACCAAGCAAAGCTCCGCGAAGCTAACTTGAGCAAGGCAGATTTGCGGGAAGTCAACCTGCGACATGCAGACCTTTGTATGGCAAACTTGACCGAGGCGAATCTGACTCAAGCCGATCTAGAAGGGGCCACGCTCTACACAGCGATGTTGAGTAAAGCCAACTTTCGAGAGGCGAATCTCTACAAAACAGACTTGCGGGAAGCGGACTTGAGTGTAGCTAAGCTCCGAGAAGCCAACCTCAGTCTTGCCAACCTCTGCATGGCGAATCTCTGCATGGCGGACTTGATTGGAGCGACCCTGCATGAAGCTGTTCTGATAATGGCGAATCTCAGTCTTGCCAACTTTTGTATGGCTAACCTGATGGGAACAACGCTCTATAAAGCCATGATGATTGGTGCTAATTGTATTGGCACCAACCTCTACAAAGCCAACCTGAGCCAAGCAAATTTGTCTAAAGCGGATCTGCGCGAAGCTACTTTAAGCCAAGCAAACTTGAATTTGGCAGATCTCAGCTATGCCAATCTGTGCATGACTAATCTACGCGGTGCCACGCTGAAAGGTGCGAACCTTACAGGGGCGAATCTCAACTGTGCCACCCTTGATGGAGCCAATCTTACAGGAGCGAATCTCAAGAATGCCACACTGGAAGGTGCTTGCCTACGCGGGGCAATCATGCCAGAAGGTTTCAACGCCTCTTCGTTGGTTTAAGACTGCCCTGTCGTTATGGTTTGAGTGGCAGCGTTGGGTGGTGCGACCTCAGAATGGTTGAGTGGGGGCCGCAACGCCAGATAGATAACCGGACCTAGTAAGGGAAGGGAAACTGCCCAGAAGATGCGAGCATCATGCAGTCCTCGATGAGCCATGTCATCGCCCAATACCGTGGGAAATAAGAGGCACAGCAAGCAAAAATCTAGACTCATCACATGAATAAAACGACTGGTCTGCCATTGCGCTACAAAATCGCTCCAGTCACCCGCGATCGCGCCATAGCTCACCAAGGCGATCGCACCCAAAGCTAGAACCGCTCCTGTCCAGCGTGAATCTAGCAGTTTGAGTAACGCCGTTTTTGAGCCGCTAAAGTTGGTGTTGGGTTGGCGCAGAGCTAGATATGGTAGCAGCGCAAAGGCTCCCACACCGAAAGAGGCTATAACAAAGGGCCAAGCAGGAATTTTCTGGGTTCTGCCGTCAATCAGCAGCAAGCAACTGTAAATCATCGGCCAAATGCCCATGATGTTGAACAAAGCAATAATCAGCGGATTAATGCCAGCCCAATCGCCCGTCGAGAGTTTCTGAATCAGAGTCAGCGTGTCGGGTTGATTTGGAGGAGCGAGTAAGAAGGCATACGCGATCGCTCCACCCCAAAGCAGCCAAAGTCCCAGTCTTCTGCCCATGCTTAATCTCAAAGATTACACATTGTTAAGTAAATCAATTTTAAGCAGGAACCTGAGACGCCGCCTCTATTCATAGTATGGAAATGCAACCTAGAAAATTGAATTTCTAAAACTGCCGAAGTCGTTAAAACAACGTAACAGCTGCGCGATCAAAAAGTAGAGTGTCCTTGGGCAAATTAAGGACATCTGTTAATTTCAGTATTCAATCGGATTCAAATCAGCCCCACACATCGACGTTGCCCACCACCCAGTTACCCGCCATTAGAGGCATCAAAACTATGGAAGTTAGTTATTTGCTCAAATGCTATGAAATGGGAAGTCGAGACTTCGCGGGCGTTGACCTCAGGGGGGCTGACTTGAGTGGAGCAACCCTAATTGACATCAATTTGGAAGGCGCTAACCTGACAGGAGCTAACCTCAGTCGGGCCTTTTTAACCAAAGCCAACCTCAACGGCACTTTCCTGAATTGGGCTAACCTGAGCTTTACCAAACTGAGTGAAGGGTGTTTGGTGGATGCGGATCTCACCAAAGCCAACCTGAATGGTGCCTTCCTGGTCAAAGCTGATTTGGCGAAGGCAAAACTTAGTGCCGCTAATTTGAGCAACGCCAATCTCCGCAATGCCAACTTGCAGCGAGCCAATCTCTGTGGCACGACGCTGCAAGGGGTGAATCTCCGTAATGCCATCCTCAAAGGAGCTAACCTTAACTGGGCCAACTTACGCGGGGCGCGTCTCAGTGGTGCGGTATTGCAGGGCGCTTTCCTGAACGGGGTCAACCTGGCAGGGGCCTTCCTCAACGGCGTGGAGTTGCGAGGGGTAGACCTCAGTGGTGTGAATCTGAGTGAGGCCAAGTTGAGCGGCGCTGATTTGCAGGAGGCGAATTTGTCCACCGCAAATTTTACTGAAGCCAAGCTTCGGGGCGTGAATCTAACCGGAGCCGACTTGACTGGGGCAAACCTCAATCGGGCTTACCTGGGTCGCGCAGAACTCGATTGGAGCAATCTCAGTCGGGCTGATTTGAGCCAAGCTGACTTGAGTGATGCCAGTGTTTTGGGAGTCAAAATTGAGGGCACAGAGTTTAGTGGTGTGACCTTGCCCGAAATGACCCGCCGCTACCTGTGCTTGGTAGCCAGTGGGCACACAGCTTGGACCCAAAAAAAAACTCAAGACACCCTGAACTGTGAAAAGGCTTAGAAGCGGGTTTCATACTCTAGAACCGCTCGGCTGTCTCCTGAAAGGTCTGTAGAGCCACGCAACAGAAATTCCTCACTGAGGCGATAGCGCAAGCCAAACTGAGTCGGTTGGTCTGCGGTTAGCACCCGTAGCACCGAAGCAGAGACGTTTTGCGTGATGTCAATACTCGCTTCTGCCGCTAAACCCAAGGTGGAGGAGCGCGATTCTTCGGAGGTGACGATGGTGGGGAAGAGGCGGAATTCGCTCAGTCCCAAAGCATTGCCGATCGCGCCCTGAATATTGGTCAGTAAGGCTGAACCCGCTAAGTTGGCGAGGCCCAAGGTGCTATCGCCACGACCCAGGGTATTGACGAAGCCACCTCCCAAGAGTCCAATGATTTCGTTGCGGCTCCGGGAAGGGCTGCTCTTGAGTTCTAAATTGTCAAAGAGTTGGCTAGCGGGTCCAGTGGCTCTCGCTTCGATGCGGACGGTTTGGAGGGCACCCAAGCTGGTAGCGGGCACATCTTCAATTTCTGAAGGAGACAAGGTAGAAACGGTGCGGCTGCGGGTAACTTCGGGGACTGAAGTAATTAAGCGAATGTCTAAAGTGGGGTCTAAGCCTTGACCAGGGGTGAAAACGGCAGTTTGAGGATAGCCCCGGACTAAGGTAAAGCGAGTGGTGAATAGATTCACCTGACCTGTCCGCAGCCGAATCGTGCCGTTGGGGCGCAGGTTGCTGATGGTGCCGTTGAGGGTGATGTCTCCAGACGCGAGGAAGTTCAAGATCGGCTGGCGGACAATTTGCAACCCATCACCGAGAGTGAGCTTCAGATTATTGAAGCGTGGGGTTGCCCCAGCTTGAGCATCACTGCTGCTAGCGTTGGTGGCAGTCTCCTCAGGGGTGCTACTGGTATCGGGTAGCTGAACTTGACCATTGGCAAGCTTGATTTCACCGCCAACTCTGGGTTCCAGCGCTGTGCCAGTCACAATCACCTGACCTGCTACACCGCCTCGGTACAAGCCCTTGAGGTTGAGGGCAATTTGATCTAAGTTCACTGTCAGAGGGGTGGCAGCATCGGGGTTGTCTGGACGGAAACGCTCGAAGATGGGGAGAATCCCTTGAGCGGTGACTTGCCCGTTGCTAAATTGCCCTTGGATGCCTTCTACCAGGATGCGATCGCGATCGAAGCGAACTGTGCCGTTAACATTCGTCAGCGGTTCTGGCAGTGCTTGGGCTCTAAAGGTAGCATCTTGAAAGGTAGCGATACCCGTGGCGATCGGTTGCTCTAAAGTGCCTCGGACTTGTAGGTTCACCTGTCCTTGACCCTCGACCCAAGCGACCTGAGGGGTGAGGGCGTTTAAGAGCGATAATCCTTCATTCTTCACATCCACGTTCAAGCTAATCTCGTTGCTGGTGGGTGGAATACTAAAGGGCAGCGCCGCTGGAATGCTACCAGACACGGTAAGGGGTTCTGGCCCAGTGACCACCACCGTACTACCAAAGTTGAGGCGGGCATTGTTGTAGTTAAAGCTGCCTCTAGCCGTTTGGATATCTGTGCCGTTGAGGGTGCCCTCCACCAAGCTCAGTTCTCCCACGGCCTGGGGATTCACCAAGCTGCCTGCCAGGGTGGCGGTGGCATTGAGTTTACCCGTGATATCGACGGGCAAAGCCACAAAGCGATCGAGGATTTCTAGCGACAAGTTCTCAATCTGCAACTGGCCCGATTGGGTTCTGCCACCGATTTGCCCAGAGAAAGCAACTAAGGTATCTGCGGATTGGAAGCGGAGGGGCAATAACGTCAACACGCCATTTTCAAAGCTGCCGTTTAGCACCACTTGGTCAGCGGTGTACTCTTCCCACTCCCAGTCTTGCCCTTGAACATCAAAGTTGACTGAGATGCCTGCTTCTGGAGAGCCTGCAAAGCTGACCTTG
>DATNPE010000607.1:0-4101 GCA_036703355.1 Allocoleopsis sp.
TCGCGCTAAAGATGGCGACATTATTAGTCCCTAGTTGTGTCACCAGTTGCTCAAATTCCTCATCAGTTTCCACAATGGTTAGATGTTGCCGCAGCACGGGATACCAATAGGTGTAAACACGAGCTGCATTAGCTTCCTGCAACAGACTGAGCCACTCCTGCCGTTGGATTTGGGCTGCGTGGCGAGTTAACCAGTAGGCGATCGCATATTCCAGAAGGGTTTGGTGAAAGAAGTGAATTTTCTGGGAAGGGAGACGCTCCAAGACACCCTCACTCAAGAGGTCATCAAAAGCATCGGCAACAGGTTCACTAAACGTAGTTTGCAGTTCATCTCGGTAGGCAGACTCAATCAACTTCTCCTGCGACCTCTCAAACAGCGAACGAGCGATCGCTAAACATAGATCCTCTTTGTGAATCGCTAGTAGGGACGAATGGCTGTCATCGCTGCGGCTGTAAGTGATCTTTTCGTACCAATAGCGTTTGTAGAGTTTGCTCACCGTTAAATCGGCGGGGACATTGCCATCTTTGGCGAACAAGTCACACAGTAAGGCGAGGAGCAAGGGGTTTTGGGTAATCTCGTGCAGCGATCGATTATCGGCAGAGAGCTTGAGAATATTGTCTGCAAAGGCTTGACCTTGCTCTGAAGATGTGGGCTTAGATCGAGTGAAGAAAGAGGTGGCCGCTTGGCGAATCTCATCGGGAGTAAAGCCAGGAACGGTATGGCGATCGACACACTCGGCAATGCCGACTAGCTTCTCACGATTGGGTTCTAAAAAGTCGTTGTATTCGTGGTCGCGGCAGGTGAAAACAACGGTGACTCCCACTTCTAGCAGCGATCGCAACAAGTGACTAAATGCTGAGACAAAGGTGCGGCTAATCACCAGATCCAACGTATCGATCAGCAATACACCTCGCCCATACTGCTCAGTCAACTGCCGAGCTAGAGCAATGATTGACTGCGGCTCTCCGCTAACAGCTTGCCCCAAGGCGATCGCCAGGGATTGAGGCGAGGGAGAAGCTTCGATCGCCAGTAGGCTACACAACACCAAGCCGACCCAAGCGGTTTCTCGCTGTTGCAGTTCATCATACAAATCTCCCAGGATCGTGCTTTTGCCATACCCCGCAGGCCCAATGATCGGGATCACGCGCTGATGGTTGGCCTCGACTCCTCGGGCGATCGCCGGGAGATACTTTTTACGCACAATTTCACGCGGAATGCGCTCCAAGATGCGAGGTGTCAACGCGGTACGAGCCGCAGTCGCTTGCCATAGCGTTGCTGATAACAGGGTGTCTTCAAGTGGCTCTTCAACTTGTTGAGATTCTTGGCTAACCTCATCCTCTAAAGGTTCAGCGTTAGCAGGGCGATCGCAAATTTCTTGCCAATTCAGGTCTAAACGTAAACAGATTTCCTTAAAGATCAGGTGATCGATAGCACGACCGTTAAAAAACCCATTAATGGTTGACCAGGCGGCCAAGGGAGGCTCTTCAATGGATAGTTCTTTTTGGGTTAAGCCGAAACGGTCTAATGCCTTTCTGGCACGCTCCATCCCTATTGCTGATGCTCTTAAGGTTCGCCTTGCCATGACCCTGAATTGCACACTATATCAGTCATAACTCAAGTCATACACAAAGTCATATAGTTGAGCTGCGATCGCATATCGGTACTCAAACATGAGCTGGCGACGATGAAGAGGTCAACTTGTGTTTGAGGAATGAGGTGAATGAGAGCTGACAAGCCTCCTAATCGATCGCTATTTATCAATCATCATTTGTTTGCCGCATGGGAACTGGTCCGCCAGCGAAGCAAAGCGGCTGGGATCGATGGGATGACGGTGGAGTTATTTGCTGGAGTTGCGCCAGAGCAGATCCGCTGGCTCCAAACCCAACTGCGCCGAGAAAAGTATCAAGCTAGCCCAGCCAAGGGGTTTTATCTGGCTAAGAAGAGTGGGGGACGGCGGCTAATTGGAATTCCTACAGTCCGCGATCGCATTGTTCAGCGCTATTTACTACAAGCAATCTACCCAGCTTTAGATCGAACGCTCAGTCCTTCTGCTTATGCTTACCGTCCGGGCTACTCAACCCATCTGGCGGTTGAGCATGTGATGGAGTTTTACCGTCAGCATCCGGTCTGGGTGATCAAAACCGATATCCAACAGTTTTTTGATCAACTGTGTTGGTCGTTGCTGTTGCATCACCTAGAACAGTTGCGCCTAGAGCCGATTTTTGTGCAGCTGATTGAGCAGCAAGTGCGATCGGGGATGGTGATTGACGGTCGTTATGTTCGGGGCAATCAGGGGGTTTTGCAGGGTGGGGTGCTATCGGGGGCACTAGCCAATCTTTACCTAAGTGAGTTCGATCGCCGCTGCTTAGAAGCTGGGCTCCCGCTGGTGCGCTATGGCGATGACTGCCTCGTGGTTTGCCCTAGCTGGACGGAGGCAAATCGCGCCTTGAACTTGATGCAGGGCTGGTTAGAAGACATTTTCTTGGCCTTGCAACCCGAAAAAACCCAAATCTTTGCCCCCGACGAGCCGTTTGTGTTCCTGGGCTACCAATTTTCTGACGGAGGGGTGGAGCCGCCAGAGCGCTCTGGCTCTGCCCAAGCGTCTGAATCTCGCCCTAGGAAAACAGGAGGTAGACCCCCGCAGGCTTGCAGCATTGTCAAGTCTCCCTCTCGCAGTTCTCAGAACTCAATACGCAATCCTTTAACTTACTGGAGAGAACCGATGACCACGTTATATGTAACCGATCAAGGTGCCTATGTGAAAGTGCAACACAAGCAATTTCAGGTGTTTCACCAAAGGGAGCTGAAGATTAGTGTGCCTGTGAATCGGGTGACGCACATTGTCTTGTTTGGCTGTTCTAATTTATCCCACGGAGCGGTGAGTCTCTGCTTGCAGCGCAAGATCCCGGTGTTGTATTTGTCGAGCAATGGTCGCTATTTTGGGCAGTTACAAACGACGGGGCAGGCGCAGGTCAAGTATCTGATCTTGCAAGTGCAGCGATCGCTTGATGCAACTTTTGTTCTCAATCAAGCGAAGGCGATCGTGCTGGCGAAGTTGCACAATTCTAGAGTGTTGTTGCAACGCTTGAATCGTCGGCGTAAGACTGAGGTCGCGACTCAAGCGATCGCGGAGTTGGCTCAACTGATTGAAAAAGCGATGCTGGCCGAATCTGTAGAAGTGCTACTGGGCTATGAAGGGCATGGCGCTAGTCTCTATTTTCAGGCGTTAGCGACGTTGCTGAAGGGGCCGTTTGAGTTTGAAAAGCGCACCCGTCGCCCGCCGACTGATCCGATCAACAGTTTGTTGAGTCTCGGCTACACGTTACTGGCACAAAATCTGCACTCGATGGTTGAGGTCACTGGGTTGCACACGCACTTTGGCAATTTGCATACACCGCGCGAAAACCATCCAGCCTTGGTGTCCGATTTAATGGAGGAGTTTCGGTCTTTGGTGGTTGATTCGCTGGTGACGTATTTGATCAACTCTAAGATTTTTACGCCAGAAGACTTTACGCCACCGGATGAGCGAGGTGGTGTGTATCTTCATCCGGATGGGTTGAAGCGGTTTCTGAAGCATTGGGAGGACAGGCTACTGACTGAAATTGCCCATCCACACACAGGTTACAAGGTGAGCCATCGCCGTTGTTTTGAGTTGCAAGTGTGGGAATATATTGCTTGTCTGGTTGGCGATCGCGAAGTCTACCGTCCGATGAAGTGGGATAAGTAGTTTTGCGTATTCCCGAACTCTAGCAGCCGTGCTAAGTTTAGGGGGTCCGACGATCCTTGAAAACCGCATAGTTTCGTTGACCCCCGCGAATTGCCTGTCCCGTATAAGTTTCAGACGTTTTTTTGAACGGTTTTTGACCTAAAAAATCAGTTCAAAGGGCAGACAAACAGACCCCCGCGAAAATGGGTATCTGAAAGCCAGTTTCAGTGAGGCTTTCAAAGGCAGGGGGTTCAAACCCACCAAACCCCGCAAGGGGACTGAAACAATCTGGCCATTTGTTCTTGGAACATAAACTTGGCGAAAGTTCAAACCCACCAAACCCCGCAAGGGGACTGAAACTACTACCCTTTTTGTCTGCTTGTCTCCCCATTGCC
>DATNPE010000608.1:0-5205 GCA_036703355.1 Allocoleopsis sp.
CCCTGCAAGTTACCCGCAGCATTGTATACAGGTTGACTGAGGGCGATTTTGAGGTCTTGTTGGCTGACATCCGGATAAACCTCGCTCCAGGTTCCCGTTCTGGCTTGGGTCGCTGCGCGATACCAGGGGCGAACTCTCGGATCAAAGCGATCGCCTTGTTTTAATAACTGAGTCGCTTGACCTTGGGCATCTGTGGCATAGCTGTAATATCTGCCATTGGTACTTTGGCCCGATCGCCCAATTCGCCAAGTGTTGGTGGGCCGATGTCGTCCGAGTCCGGTAAATTCTCCCTGGGGATCGCCAAAATAGATCGCGGCTCCGCAAACATTGTCGAACAGAAATCGTTGCTGCCAAAAATATTGCGTCAGCGCCTTGGGGTCTTGAGGATTCAATTGCCCTGTCTGAATGGCACTGGCGTTGAGGCGGTTGATACTTTGGGCACTACTTAAATACTGATGTAACTGGAGCTGAACGCGATCGCTCACCTCTGCCATTAATTGCTGAGCCAGATCTTCAACGGCTTGCCTCCCAGTTCTAAACGAAAGATAGGCGGTTAACCCCACGGCCCCCACAATTGGGATCACAAAAGCAGCAATCAAAATCGTTTGCAGCGGTAATCGTGGCGGTCTTCTCCGACCTGGCAGGGCGCTCAATCGCTGAAGCCGCTTCATAAGGGAAGACTGGGAATGCGAATCGTGAACATGGTCCAACCTGCGGCACTCGCTACTTCGATTGTGCCGTGAAGTCGCTCAATCTGCTTTTTCACCAGTGCCAGACCTAGCCCAGTGCCTCCTTGTTTGCGGCGATCGCTGTTAGCAATGCGATAGAACTTATCAAAAATGCGATCGTACTCGCTGGCAGGAATCTCAGCTCCCGAATTTCTGACGCTGATTTGAAAATTTGCCTCACTCATCCGAGCTGTCAAGGTAATCACTTCTCCAATGGGCGTGTATTTGCAGGCGTTGTGGAGCAGTTCACTCAAGGCTCGTTCTAAATAGGATGGATCAGTGTTCAAGTCAGGTAGGTTAGCCGCAATATCCAAGACCAATTTTTGTTGCTGGCTGTTAGTGCGTTCTAGAAAAGGCTCAGCGATGATGGGCAACCAAAGTGACAAGCTAATCGTAGTCACATTGAGGGGAGCCGCTCCAGCTTCTAAACGTGCCATATCCAACAGATCGTTGATCAAGTTTGTTTCACGCTGACACTCATTTTTAAGAATTTGGATGTAACGATTGGCAGTGCTGACTTCGGTTTCTATGGCTGACTGCAAAACCATCTCCACCATTTGAATCGCCATCCGCATCGTTGCCATCGGCGATCGCAGCTCATGGGAGATACTGCTGAGAAACTCATCTTTCACCTGGCTCAATCGCTCTAGCTCTTGCACCTGAGCCTGAGAAAGCTGATACAGACGAGACTGCCGCAGGGCGATCGCACATTGGTCTGCGACATGTTGAGCCATCCGTATTTCTAGCTCGTCAAACACAGCCGTGATGGGTTTGAATAGCCAGAGATCACCAATGACTTGCTTTTCATCTCTTAGCGGGCAAATGAGTAGGGTTGACTGCTGCTTTAACTCACGATAGGGGTCAGACGGCAAAGGCAAAATACAACAATGGATCGAGCCACCCGCTAGCACCTGGGCATACAAGTTGAGTGAGTCATCAAATTGCAGAGTGGCTCCCTTGGCAGAATCAGCTGCTGCCTGAATCGATTCGTAACAGATCTCGGCAGTGCGGCGATCGAGGTCATATAGAGTCGCCGCGCAACAACTCAAATTCAACTCAGTGCCCAATTCTTGAACTGCGGTCTGAAGGATGTGATTTTCATCCAGACTCTCCCGCACTTTGTCAGTGATGCGCTGGAGCATGGCTTCAAACTCCAGCAGTCGCCTAAGCTGAGCCGTACGCTCCTCGACCTGTTTCTCTAGCTCAACGTTAAATCCCTGGACTTGCTGGTAAAGCTGTTGCAACCGAACTGTTTGTGCCTCTAACTTACGGTCTTGCAAAAAACTTTGAATGGCCTCAATCACGCTGGTTCGCAGGTCATCCGGTTGCCAAGGTTTAGCAATGTAGCGAAACAGTTTGGCTTCCCGAATGGCATTGCTGACCGCTTCTAGATCCGCTTGTCCGCTAATCATGATGTTCAGGGTGTTAGGCGATCGCGCATGAATCTCACGCAGGAGTTCATCGCCCTTAATGTCAGGCATGATGTAGTCAACCAGAACTAAGGCTACTTCGTAGTCGTCTTCCTGCAACTCTTCGATCAGGTCTAGCGCTTCCTCTCCACCCTCAGCCGTCTCAATCAGACAGGAATCACCCAACACCCGCTTCAGTTCTATTTTCAAACTTTCTAAAACTGTTGGTTCGTCATCTACACAGATAATGACGGGCTTGCTCATAGGGATACTGCTCTAAAATTTTTTGAGTAAAGATCTATACTGAAGTGAATGGGAGACAAACGGGCGAAGCTGTTATTTTAGCTCGACTATCCTGCTTCAGGCGAGTTCTTGGACAGATCCACATCAGCTTAAAGCAGTCGCATCAGATGTAGCGATCGGGTCATGTTCTGTAGACCTGGGAGGGAGAGGCGATCGCCAGCTTGGTTTTTGCTGTGTACCGCTTTCAGTTGCTTGAAGTGAAGCAATTATTCATACCCGTATCTGCTGCTCTGGATATTACCCCAACCCTAACATTTTCGGTAAGGCCAGCTCAGCTCAAATCTTCTGAGGTGATGTGGAGCGATGTGATAGAGCGAGGGGTACCTGCACCTCCAGGCTCTACGACGATAGAACTCGACAGGGAGATCGTAACAGCGACTACTTATGTAGAAGGTACTGCCATCATTTGCACTCGCGCCCAAATCGGGATGTCTACGCTTACAAAGTCTGATGTCGGATGGCCGTGTCTCAGGAGATGAGCGACGCTTGAAGCCAGTATCAGCTTTGATGCAAGCGATAGTAGCGAGTTGTATGGCTGATGATATGGCGTTCACAAATAAGATTGTGAACAGGAGGTGGAGCACCGCCCCTACATTGGAGTTTTACCCCTGGACTCCGCTTAAACACTAAAAAGGATCGTGTAGTTAATTAACTTCTTTGAATAAACATTAAATTCAATATAAGAAATTGCTTTTTAATTCACGTTGCGGAATGTTAAAAGAGCGTTCTCGGCATTTCACTCGCTCTTGCATGTGGTTTTCTTGACCCATTTAATCTCTCTGCTCGTTGCCATTGAGGTTGCCCTGAACTATCTAAAGGTCGTAGGAGAGAGTTTATGAAGCGAATTCGTAAAGCTACCCACCCAGTTCATCCACTCCGATCGTGTGCTTGTCATACCCAAAAAGCGGACCGATGGCAACACCCTGAACCCTTGAATAGCCAAAGGAGCCAACAGGAGTGCGATCGCTTCTTTGCTCTGTCCTCCGATATTTTAGGAGTGGCAGGATTTGATGGCTATTTCAAACGTCTCAGCCCAGCTTGTGAGCGCATTCTAGGTTTTAGTCAGCATGAACTGCTAACCACACCCTTTATAGAATTTGTGCATCCCAGCGATCGCGCCACCACCCTTGCAGTGGTTCAACAACTAATCAGGGGTGAACGAATAGACCATTTTGAGAATCGCTATCGCTGCAAAGATGGTTCTTACAAGTGGCTTTCCTGGAGCGGGATCGGTGTAGTTGAGGAAGAACTGATCTACTGTACAGCCCGTGACATCACGACCTATAAAGAGGCAGAAGAGACCCTCCAGCAATCAAAGCAATATTATGAATCTCTGATTCACTCTCTCAACGGCATTGTCTGGGAATATCACTTGCAAACTCAGCAATTTGTATTTGTGAGTCAAAAGGCAGGAGATATTTTAGGATATCCCGTTGAGCAATGGTTAAGCGAGGCACACTTTTGGGAGAATCACATTCATCCTGAAGACCGAGAGTGGGTAATTCAGGGCTGTCATCAGTTCGTGCTGCAACGCCAAGAAGGACAGCTTGAGTACCGCATGATCGCCGCCGATGGCAGAATTGTCTGGCTCCACGATATTGTGAGCTTGGTGCTAGAAGCGGAACAACCCACCAAGCTGAGGGGTGTGTTGATTGATATTACTGAATTGCAAGCAACGAAGGAGATCTTGCACCGTCGGGAACAAGAATTTAGAGCTTTGGTGGAAAATTCACCCGATGTGATTGTCCGTGTGGATCGCAACTTCCGCCACCTGTACGCCAATCCTAAAGTTGAGGAGAAAACAGGTATTCCTGCTGCTGCCTATGTTGGCAAGACGAGCCAAGAACTAGGGTGTCCTGATGATCTGATGACCCCCTGGCACAATGCAGCCCAACAAGTGTTTGAAACCCAACAGGAACAATGGTTGGAGTTTGAGAGCAATTCTCCAGATGGATACAGCTTCAATCACTCGCGTCTGGTGCCAGAGTTTGCGGCGGATGGATCGGTACAGTCCGTGTTAATGGTTGTGCGCGACATCACGGAACATAAGCAGTTAGAAAAGGCGTTACAGGAAAGTGAAGCTCGATTTCGAGCCTTTATGCAATACAGCCCAACGAGTGCCTGGATTAATGATAGTGAGGGGCGAATCATTTATGTCAATGAGCACTGTCGTCAACTTTCCCAGCATTTGATTGCGGACCCCGTTGGTAAGATAGTGCTAGATATCTATCCAGCAGAAATCGCCCAACCCTTGCTAGACAATGTGCGGCAAGTGGTTGAGACTAGACAGATCCTAGAAGCAATCGAAACGGTGCCGAAAGCAGATGGGACAGTTGGGGAGTTTTTGGTGTACAAATTCCCGATACCAAGCAGCTCTGAAACCTGTTTGGTTGGGGGTGTTGCGGTTGATATTACCGAGCTTAAGCGTACTGAAGCAGCCCTACGAGAAAGTGAGGAACGGTTTCGCCAAATCGCGGAAAGTATCCGCGAAGTTTTTTGGATCGCAGATGTGGAATTTAATCAAATTCTTTATGTCAGCTCTGCCTATGAAGAAGTTTGGGGACGAACCTGTCAAAGTCTGTATGAGCATCCCCGATCGTTTGTTGAAGCAATTCATCCAGAGGACAGAACTCATATTCTGGACGTGGTAGACCAGCAGCGGCGGACGGGATTCAAGCATGAATATCGTATCGTGCACCCAGATGGCAGCATTCGCTGGATTTGGGAACAAGCCTTTACTGTAAATGACTCTAGGGGCAATCCTT
>DATNPE010000609.1:0-11681 GCA_036703355.1 Allocoleopsis sp.
CTTCAAAGCAAACGTATAAGCATTGGGGGGAGGAGTCAGCACTGCGTATAAATCAAAGTTGAGTTAATTCATACTCTTTACCAGCTAAAGGCTTCAACTGAACAATAAAAGACAAACCTTCAGGTTGAAGCCGAAACTCTCTATGCTCTTGATTGGAATCAATAAAGGAAGCTGCTCTGCTAGAGAGTGTATTACGTACAGTTCTTTCATCACACTTGTCTGCATTCTCTATAGCTGTTTTGAAGCGGCTATCCCAAACATCAAAAATCTGAACTAACTCTGTATCACTTAACTCACCTTTGTCTCTCCTCTCTATCTCCGATGTTGCTGTAAAAAGCTTATTAGGAACTGCCCATTGGCTTCCAGCTAAACGCTTTTTATTTTCAGAAGAAATACTGATTCTCATCTAAACTCAATGTTAATTTTTAAGCTTACTCTCTCGTTGTAGCGTACTCATCCATTTTTTGTGTGATTTAGTGCTGGGCGGATAACCGTACCAATACTTTTAGATACTATTTTGAATTTCTGCGTCCTGATGATATTCGCATCAAAGGGACAAGGATGGGGATTGAAACAGTCTTGTATGACTTCATCCCCCGTTGCCGCACCCCTGGAGAGATTGCTCAAGACTACCCTTCCGTGACTTTAGAGCAGGTTTACGCCACCATTCTTTACTACCTGCACAACAAAGAAGCCGTGAGCAAATATTTAGCAGATTGGTTGGAATGGAGCCATCAGGCAAGAGAAGCACAACGCCTCCATCCTTCGCCTGCTGTAGCTCGACTCGTGCAGGTAAAAGCTGAACACCAAGCAATGTAAAAAAGTTTTTAAGTAAAGCGATCGCCCGTCCCCAAACCCATCTAACTACTACTAATCGTCTGGCGCAATGGCAAGCTATCGCGTTCGAGTTGAGTTTTGAGAGTTTCGAGATAGTCGATCTGTGATTTGTAGTCGGCAGCGGTTTTTCTACATTGGACTTTGCGTTGGAGTGCCGCGCGGGCTAGTTCCTCTCGGCCTTGCTTCAGAGCGGCCATCGCTACACGGTGCCAAGTATTGACTTCCTGTTGGGCGTGTTGGTATTGCGGTCGGAGGGTACTTTCAGCGGTGGCAATGTTGCTAAGCGCTTGATGATACAACTCCATAGACTTGGCTGGAGAAGAATTGTCGATCGCCTCGTTGATCAACTTGTCGGTTCCAGGCAGACTAATTCTGCCCACATCCAAACCAAAGTTACGAATTTGGGCACTTTCATTTACTCCAGTTTTGCACCAAGTGGCGAAATGCTCGCAGTTATTGGTCGTCAGATTATAAGCTTGTTCGCCAATACGGCTCTCGGCTCGCTGCACTACCACATCAGGGAGATAAGAAGTACTGTAGCGCTTGACATAAACAGGTTGCCCTTTGGCAAATTCTGCCATTGGGGTGCGGGAGATGCGGGCAATTTCAGTTTTGCGATAGTGAATAACAGTGCCATCGCCACAGTCAATGCCGTGATGCTCGTAGACTCCTGGCAACCCCATAAATTCGCGCATCACGTAGATTTGATCGCCTCGTGCCATGAAAAATCCTGTCTAGAACGGTGGGTCTGCTATTCGATCCTAGACTGCAATTTGGGCGATCGCTGCCATCACCTCATCCACACTGGTGTAGCGTTGTTCGGGTTGTGGATGGGTGAGCGTGCGAATAATGGGAATTAAAGCTGGAGGCAAGTCAGGCACGTATTCGGCGTACAGTCTCGCGCCTTGCTCCCGATGACCATAAAACAAGTTCGGGTCTTTCCCCGTGAGCAAATAAATGAAAAGTGGTCCTAAGGCATACAAATCAGATGCAGCGGTGGTTTCGCCCGTTTCTTGCTCAGGAGCCATATAACTGGGGGTACCGATGGGTTTACCAGGCTCAGCCGCTAAAATCTTCACGGCCCCAAACCCAATCAAGACAATTTCATGTCCATCGACTGGAACCGCACGTCTCATCAAGGTCTGGGGCTGTAAATCGCCGTGCAGGACGGGTGGCGTCAGGTTGTGGAGGTAGTCGAGGGTTTCACAAATTTCGGTGATCCAAGCGATCGCCTGAGCCAGAGATACGGGGCCATGTGTGGCTATTTCCTCGGCTAAGCTCTGGCCGTGGATCATCTCCATCGCAAAATAGGGTTGCCCTGCGATCGCAAAGGTGTTGAGCAGTCGGGGTAATCCAGAATGGTTGAATTGCTTCAGCAGATTTGCTTCTTTTGCCAATAAGTCCTTGGCTTGGGGATGGTCTGACCATTCAGAATTTAAGGTTTTCAGAACGACATTTTGCCCGTCTCGCCAAGCCCAGTAGGTCGCGCCGATTTCCCCATGATTCAGCGTCTGTAAAACCTGGTACTTACCAATCCGCTGCTGAATCTGAAGCGGTTCACCACAGTCTAGACAAAAACGTTGCTCTGGGCTGGCTCTTGAGTGCTGGCATACAGGTGTAATGACTGGCAGGGGCGAGAGGGAAGTTGGCTTGGCTTCCAACTGCACTTCACTCACGGTTGCCACCTTGACCTCATCAACCACGTCAGTTGCAGGATCTTCTGCAGGAGTCGTTAGCCTTAAGTGTGGTGGTACAGGAATCACCCCCGATGTCGCGTTGGGTTTCTCCAAAATATCGCTGGGGTCTTCTAATTTGGTATGCACTTGTTGAGCATAGGTGCGCTCTCCGGAGAGCGTTTTGGGCAATTCCTTAACTGCCTCAGCCCCGATGCGAATTTGGATGTTAGGACCAGAACGGGCAAGGCGGATGATGACACCATCAATCACAGGCGCTTGGGTAATGCGTTTGCCGTCTAGGTAGGTGCCGTTGGTGCCGATGCTGACGATTTCCCAACTGGAGCCACTGCGCCGCACCTCGACATGGTGGCGGGAAACCACTGCGCTGTAGAGCACGACATGATTGTCTGTAGAGCGCCCAATCCGAATCACTGGCTCTTGGTCGAAGACCCAGGTTTGAACCGGGATGTGTTGGAGAGGGTGAAGGAGAGTCAGAGTAATCACACTGGAGATGCTTAAGTCCGAAATGATAGGAGGAATGCAGCGGAGCAGGAATCACTTTAAAGCTTTTCTATATCCTAATCCTAGGGAGCTTTAACTCGATTTTGTTTGACAATCTTCCCATCAATTGATGGTAATTCATGGTTCACAAAATGAGAGATTAATTATTTTTTATTTGTAAACCAAGCCAGGACCCTATTAGCTCTGATCGCTAGTGTGGATGGAATTCGAACGCCACTAAAGTCTTAAGAACTTGTTAAGCAATCTGAAACAAGAAACTGACGCGATCGCCTTTACCTAAAGAGATGCGATCGCCCGATCGCAAACGATGCCGATTGCCTAAGGGCAGCAACATATTGTTAATGTAGGTGCCATTGGAGCTACCCATATCTTCAATATAAAAAGCATCTCCCTCGACGCGAATATCAGCATGGATGCGAGAGACAATTTCTGAGTCGGGAAACCCAGAGACATCAATATCTGGAGGAATGCGATCGTTCCACTTGCCAATATGGATGACTGACAAATGGGGTGGCAGTTCTAAACTTGTGTCGGTACGAATATGTAGCAGTTTGGCACTGAGCTGTTGCAGCCGAGTCTGAGTGTGACGAGTGGCTGGGGGAGGCAGGGGCAAGTTACTCACTACAGGCGGGGGTGGCAACTCACCTCCGGTGGACTGAGGGAAAGAAGCAGAGGGACAGCTGTTCAATTCATTTCCACTCGGTGCCTGAGAATTGGTGGTAAAAGGATCTGGCTGTATGACAGCACTGAGGCTATCAGGTATCCCGGCGCTGACAAAGGCAGGGAGAGAGGTTTCTTCGACTTCAGGGAGGGGAGTGTTGGTGCGGAGATTAAAGCCGCATTGCCCGCAAAAGTTAGCGTCTGTCTGCACTGTTGCACCACAGTTAGAGCAGTGAGTGGTCGTGGGGAGCGGAGTATAGCAAGCCTCGCACTGTACTGCGCCTTCAGGATTTTGATGGTTGCAATTGGGACAGACGATCATAGAAGTTTCTCTGCTGCCAAACTCGTATCAAGGATTTATATAGATACGGCTAGTACTCAATCTTACCGATTTATGGCTTGTCCAGCAGCGGCATCAAACAGCCACCAAAGTTCTCCTTGCGGTTGAATTAAACGCGCCGGGTAGGTGCTCGCGTCGGCTGCGGGAGCGAAAATTTCTTGCAATGCCGCTTGTTTGTTTGCACCTGCCACCACAAACAGGACACAGCGAGCGGCGTTAATGAAGGGAGCGGTAAAGGTGAGGCGGGGTTGGCCATCCTTATTTCCCACTGTAATCAACCGATCTTGC
The DNA here is from genome assembly GCA_036703355.1 of Allocoleopsis sp. Taxonomy (GTDB): domain Bacteria; phylum Cyanobacteriota; class Cyanobacteriia; order FACHB-46; family FACHB-46; genus Trichocoleus. The sequence continues at coordinate 4,324 of DATNPE010000609.1, forward strand.
ACTTGCAATGCTTCTGTGTGAGGAAACAAAGACGCGGTATGACCATCATCACCCAGACCTAGCAGAATCACATCTAGAGCTGGAAAAGTGTTGTCTGATGCCTGAAGGACATCCCGTATATGAGATTCGTAGTCTTGGGCCGCGATCGCAGGATCAGCAGCTTCTGCCACCATGGGGTGAATATTTGTAGCGGGAATTTGCACCCGATCGAGCCATGCCTTGCGAGCCATGCCTTGGTTGCTATCAGGGTGGTCAGCAGGCACATAGCGCTCATCTCCCCAAAACACTTGCAATTTGTCCCAAGGGAGGTCTTGTGTTGCTAAGGCTTCGTACAGAGGCTTGGGGGTGCTACCGCCCGAAAGTGCGATGCTGCACTGTCCTCGCTCGGCGATCGCGGCTTGAATCTTGGCAACTACGACTTCCAGCGATCGCTGAATCAGAGCGGAGGTATCTGGCAGAACTTCTACAATTTTGTGCATCAGTTTTAATCAAAAAATAATGGAGTTCTAAAAAGACTATAGGCACACTGCAAATAGATCGCAGCCATATGCTGTAGTGCTGCCTTGTTGTTCTAACATGCTGGCGCTCTTGAGATGGCTAATATTCCTTTGTAATGAATAATTAAACTTCTGACCCTTGCAGCCAAATCCCTCATGGCCGCAGAGATCGCTAATACTGCTAATACTATAGTTTCAACTCTGATCGTTAGCTGCTTTCAAGCGAAGGATCACAATTGCGATACATTGCCAAAAGTAGTCGTGGTCTTGACCGTAGGGTGAAGCGGGTGTTCCAGACTGACTAATTGTTACTACTGAGTTAAAGGTAGTTTTAAGAGGAATTAAAAATTGCCTAAAGCTAGCAATTTCACTTTGAATCGGACCTGTTACTTCTTTATACTTGCCTCTGATCCAGGCATTTGATTTTGTCTAAACTGAGATGATTTGCCAGCGCTACGACTTGACCTATCATCCGGTTGACGAGCGCGTAAACCAGGATAACAAACGAGTATGCTGAATCTAGATTCAGCTCTAAGCCGACAATCACGAAACTTAAATTTTGAAGCCCAATGAAAGCAACTGATAGCCGCCAACTCTCTGCGATCGCCTCCCAAACGCTCAAATATGTGGGCATTATTCTCGTTTTGGCTGCCCTGATTGACTACGCCGTGTTGCTAGTGCCATCGGACGTGCCCGCTAAACTGAGCAGCCTAGAAGGTCTGAGATGGCAAATGGCCCTGTTTAGCCAAATCGTCGATCGCGGAGTAGTGCCGCTATTGGGGTTTGTGCTCTTGCTGACGGGCGTGTGGGTAGATAGTGTTTCCGGTGCACCTCCGGGGCGGCAAAAATTTTGGCAAAACTTTAGCGTCGCAGCTCTGTTTTTGGCAAGTCTTTTAGGTTTCGTCTTCCTAGTGTTGTCTCCGCTGCATGTCAGCAATACCTATCGCGCTAGCCAGCAGACACTAACTCAGATTTCTCAAGAAGCAGGGCAGGCAGAGGGGCAGTTGAATCAGCAGTTGCAACAGATCAACAGCTTGGTGAAGAGTGATTCGCAACTCAACCAGGCGATCGAGAGTGGTCAGTTGAAAGGAGAACAGTTAGCCCAAGTTCAAGCGCTCAAAACTCAGATTCAGCAACAACTCCAGTCTGATCCGCAAGCGTTGGATAAAAGAGCCAAGGATGCTCAAACGCAAATTCGTACTCGTCGGCTCGATCTAGAGAAACGGGCCAAGGCAGAGTTTCTCAAGTCTGGATTGCGGGTTGGCCTCAGCAGCTTACTCCTAGCAGTTGGGTACATTATGGTGGGTTGGACTGGACTGCGCCAGATGGGAGCAGGTCGCAAAGCTGCTCGCTAGCTAGTTTTAGCTCTAGTAGCCTGGATTCAGTGTGCTGATCTGGCTACTAAATAATGGCTAAGGCGGAGGGTGCCTCTCTACCGACGCAATGTTTCTGCTGCCCGATTCTCCCCTGATCCTTAGAGCTGAGCTATGTTCTCGATTTACATCCTGACCTACAACGAAGAAACTGAGATTGCCGCTTGTATTGAGTCGGCTCTGCTTTCAGATGATGTAGTGGTGGTCGATTCGTTTAGCAGCGATCGCACGGTAGAGGTGGCCCAGCGTTATCCCGTCCGAGTGGTACAGCATCGGTTTGAGAGCCACGGACGGCAACGCACCTGGATGCTGCAATCAGTCCCCGTCAAGCATGAGTGGGTTTATATCCTAGAAGCCGATGAGCGGATGACGCCAGAGCTGTTTCAGGAATGCCTCACAGCCATGCAAAGTCAGGAATATATCGGCTATTACGTGGCTGAGCGAGTCATGTTTATGGGGCAGTGGATTCGCCGCAGTACCCAATATCCCCGCTACCAAATGCGGCTTTTCCGGCGCGATCGCGTTTGGTTTGATGACTACGGTCACACCGAACGCGAAGTTTGCGATGGCCCAACCGGATTCTTAAAAGAAACCTATCCCCACTACACCTGTGGCAAAGGCTTGACGCGGTGGATTGATAAGCACAACCGCTACTCCACCGATGAAGCCCAAGAAACCCTGAAGCAGCTTGAAACAGGCACCGTCAAGTGGGGAGATTTATTGTTCGGGCAGTCGGAGGTGGAACGGCGACGGGCACTGAAGGATCTATCTTTGCGGTTGCCCTTTAGACCGCTGATTCGCTTTTTCTACATGTACTTCTTGCTGGGTGGCATCCTGGATGGCCAAGCGGGGTTTGCTTGGTGTACCTTGCAAGCATTTTATGAGTATTTAATTCTGCTCAAAGCTTGGGAATTGAAGCATTTGCCGCCGCCTGTGACACAGGAAAGCGCTAATGCCAGCGTGACGGTGGCGATCGCTGAACCCCCTGATGTCGATTCGGTGACGGTCAACTAATGGATGTAGCCGTCCGGGTCAGATAGACATGAAATCAATAAAAGCAGTATCTTCGGATACAGAGCGCACCGTAAACAGGTCATAATTGCTTTAAGATATCCCTGGACTGGTGCGGGTATGACTTCACCCCAAGAGATTTTGCCAAGAGATTTTGTCGGTGCACCCCGTTCAAGAATCCAAAAGGATTGCTGTAGGTGAGGTGAACTTAAGCGTAAACATTAAAACTTGAAACAAATCTTTACAGGGTTTACAAATAAGAGAAGACGCTGAGTTTTTACCGTTCCTTTCGGTCTAATGCGTAGCTTCAGTGATAGCAGCCAAATTTTCCAGCTAATTGAAGGAGAGTGGGTTGTCCGTGTTCCAACGCTTAAAGCAGGACTTGAAGAATGACCTAATTGCGGGTCTTCTTGTGGTCATTCCTTTAGCAACGACCATTTGGTTGACGATTACCGTTGCTAATTGGGTGATCAACTTTTTGACGCGCATCCCCAAGCAACTCAATCCCTTCGATGGCTTTCATCCCATTTTGGTCAACTTCCTCGACTTTGCCGTGGGATTGACCGTGCCATTGGCATTGATTTTGCTGATTGGCTTAATGGCGCGGAATATTGCAGGACGTTGGTTGCTAGATTTTGGGGAGCGGCTATTGCAGGCGATTCCGTTAGCAGGCTCAGTTTACAAGACCCTGAAGCAACTGCTCGAAACGCTACTGAAAGATTCTAATAATCGCTTCCGCCGAGTGGTGTTGGTCGAGTATCCCCGTCGGGGAGTTTGGGCGATCGCCTTTGTCACCGGAGTCATCAGCGGCGATATTCAAGCCCACATGTCGGAGTCGATGCTAGGAGTATTTATTCCCACAACTCCCAATCCCACGACGGGGTGGTATGCGGTGGTGCCTGAAAACGAAGTGGTCAACCTCTCCATGTCAGTCGAAGATGCTTTTAAGGTGATTGTGTCGGGTGGGATCGTCAGCCCCAACTCTCAAACAACCACTGCTGTTGCTTCCTTGAAACCGACGAGCGATCGCAAACTCGACCCGCTTCTGGCAGAACCCCAATGGCAAGCTCTAACGCTGCCGCTCGAAGAGGAGTGAAGAAAGCGCTAATATAGTCAAGCTGCTTCTGAACCTGGACAACTAACTCTCCATGCAAGCTCGCCGAATCGCTCGTGAACTTTCTCTGCTCAGTATTAGCCAGTTACCTGCCAATTCAGGCCGACTGGACGAGCAGCAGTTACAAAATATTATGTTGGCGGCTGTCCGCACCCTCACTACCGAAGTTCAGGAAACTCTAGAAACCGCAGCAGCAGAAATTAAGCGGGGTAGCGATCGCTTGCTCAGTAGCGAAACGCGCGCTAGTGATGTCCAGAGTGCTAGAGCGATGGTGAAAGAGGCGCTGGAATTAGCCCAAACCGCAATTAATCGGGTTGGTACCGCCGTTGAGCTACCCGAACTGATTCAACTCACCAACCAAAAAGAAGTCCGAGCCTACGCTTTACAAGTGATCAGCACTTTAAACGCGAATATGGCGGCGGTAGATGAATTGCTGACTCAGTCTTTAGTGGATTGGCAGCTCAATCGTCTAGCTCGGATCGATCGCGATATTCTCCGGATTGCAGTCACCGAGATCATGTACTTGGGTGTGCCTGATAAAGTCGCGATCAACGAAGCCGTAGAACTAGCAAAACGCTACAGTGGGGACGAGGGACACCGCTTCATCAACGGTGTGTTACGCCGCGTCACGGATCAAATCAAGACTCAGCCTGGTTAAACACTGAACCGAGCACGGCAAAATTTCGAATATTCAAAATTCGATCGAGTTTTTGGTTTTAAGAGCCAACATTTTTCTTTACAGTTAGATCTATAGACTTCCTGCACGAATCGAAATTGGCCCCCCTAGCCCCCCAATTCTGGGGGGAACTTAATGGAGCTTCCCCCAGAATTGGGGGACGGGAGGGGGCCGCAGAGTATTCACGTAGGAATTCTTATCTAGACCTCGCTAGATCTCGATATTTCTTTAGGCAGCAGTTTTAGGTAAATTGCAATGGTTTTCAATTGGTTCCGTCGGCAGTTTGACGATCGCTCGGAAAAGTCTCAGGTTGACCAGACAGAAACGGTGTCAGAGCAGCCTGAAACGGAACCTGCTGAACCAGAGGTTGCCGAAACTGCGACGGAAGAAGTGGCGGAAGATTATCTCCAGTGGGCCAAAGCAGCTTACCAAAATATTCAGAAGCGTCAGCAAGTCGAAGAACCAACCCCAGAAGCGATTGAAGCAGTCGAAGCTGCTGAGGAGTCCGCAGCCATCGCGCCGGAACCAGAAACAGCATCAGAACCAGTATCAGAACCAGCAACCATAGAAGCTGAAGCTGAGCCTGCGGTAGTCGCAGAAGCGTTGGAACCAGAAACGCCAGACGCTGAAGTAGAAGCACTGGTCGCAGAAGTGGTAGAGGCCGTAGAAGAGGTGGCTGCCGAAATTGCCGAATCTGCAACCACTGAAGAAGCGATCGCAGCACCCACCCCAGATGTAGACGAATCTGCACCCGCTGAAGTATCAGAAACCGCAGAGGTCACTGAGGACGCGATCGCCGAACCAGTGGCAGCGCTAGCTTCTGAAACCACAGAAACCCCCACCGCCGAACCGCTGGCGGTAGACACCACAGAAGTAGCGCCAGAAACAACCCAAGAAACAACTCAAGAAACACCCACAGACACAGCAGAATCGACCGAGACAGCAGCTCCCTTACCCTTCTGGGCACAGGCAGAAGCCGATCGGCAAGCACGGCTAGAACGCCTCAAAGCCACAGCGATCGAAGAACCAGAACCGGAAGTGGCTCAGCCGACCGCAACGGTTCAAGAGCCCCTGCCTGACATTGCCTTTGATGAAGGCTTTTTGTGGTCTGCCGAGGTGTTGGCGGCTCAGGGTCGTCGCCCCGATCAAATTTCCATAGAAGAAATTACTTGGCTGAAGCGATTACGCCAAGGCTTAGACAAGACTCGTCGTAGCTTAGTCAACCAACTCAAGGCGATCGTCGGACAAGGTCCACTCAATCAAGACGCGGTCGAAGAAATTGAGGCATTGTTGCTGCAAGCCGACGTGGGTGTGGCGGCGACAGACCGCATTATTGAATCTCTACAAAACAAGCTGCGAGAAGAAGCCTTACCGCCAGATCAGGCGATCGCTTATCTCAAGTCGATTCTGCGAGATATGCTCGATCGGCCTTTGGGTAAGTCCTACAGCCTGACCTTTGCCCCCGAAAAAGATACCCTCAACATCTGGTTAATGACAGGGGTGAATGGCGCAGGTAAAACCACCACGATTGGCAAACTGGCTCACCTAGCGAAGAAGTCGGAGTACAACTGTCTAATTGCTGCCGCCGATACCTTCCGGGCTGCGGCGGTCGAGCAAGTCAAAGTTTGGGGACAACGCAGTGGAGTCGAAGTGATTGCCAACCCTGGCCAGAATACAGACCCCGCCGCCGTCGTGTTTGATGCCATCACAGCGGCGCAATCGCGGGATACAGAACTGCTATTAGTCGATACTGCGGGTCGCCTGCAAAACAAGAAAAACTTGATGGACGAGTTGAGCAAGGTGCGGCGGATTATTGACAAGAAGGCAGGAGATGCCAAGATTGAATCTTTATTGGTCCTAGATGCTACCTTGGGCCAGAATGGGCTGCGGCAGGCAGAAGTTTTCCTGGAAGCAGCGCAACTGAGTGGTGTCGTGCTGACGAAGCTGGATGGCACTGCGAAAGGAGGGATTGCCCTAGCCGTTGTCCAGCAGTTAGGCTTACCGATCCGCTTTATTGGTGCGGGAGAAGGGATTGAAGACCTCAGACCTTTTTCCAGCTATGAGTTTGTAGAAGCGTTACTCGCAGGTTAGGCAGGTTGGTGACTGCAAGTTTGCGATCGCTCATCCTAAAATTTGCTCAGTTCAAGCTAAATTGATCCTGACTACCCGTCACAAATTGGTTAGAATTTATGCCAATCTTGCTGCCGTTAGTAGAATGAATCAGGATTGAGCAGCTACTGTCCATAAGTACTTAAACTCAGCTAAACATCACGTTCTGAAGCAGAATCTGATGTTTAGCTGTTGTTTACGACTAAACGATTTCTAAATTGGCAAAACTACAGCATAAATTCTGGAAATAGTGCTAAGCTGTCTCTCCAGTAATTGGAGCAAATTACTGAATAGAGAATTTATTTTTCTCAGCTCCTAGCGCTCAACTTTTCATTGTTCGATGACGACCTAACTTGCTCTAATGACTGCTGTGCCTGTTCCTCGACAGCCCTCACAACCATCCGATCGCACTAGCGGCGGATCTTCTCCAGATATGACACCAGTTTTTGCCCTGAAGGAACTGGTGGCACGGCTGCATCGGGAACAGCACAAAATTCAAGACTTGTTAAGCTCTCTCAGCTTTGCCCTACGCAGCTTCAACAACTTGAACCAGTTCTTAGAACTAATTCCACTGATGG
>DATNPE010000610.1:0-4516 GCA_036703355.1 Allocoleopsis sp.
GGTACATTGGGTCCATCCACGGTTAAGCCTTCTAAGCCGCGATCGCTCGCCACAATTGGGGTACCTGCTGCCATTGACTCCAAGGTTTTGGTTTTGATGCCCAAACCAACACGGAGGGGCACTACACACACGGTTGCCTGGTGCATGTAGTCCACCATTGAAGGGACTTTGCCCGTAACAATCACACCTGGTTCATCTTTGAGGGCTAAAACTTCGGGAACTGGACGTGCCCCCACCAAGCTGAAGGTGGCTTCTGGGTAACGCTGCCTCACTTGAGGAAACACCTCTAAGGCAAAGAAGCGAGCGGCATCAATGTTGTGGGAAGAATCCATTGCCCCCACAAACACCAATTTTTGTCCGCCTGGATCACCAGAACGATAGGGAAACATTTCCAAGTCCACGCCGTTAGACACAACGGTAATAGGGGAGCCGGGAGAGATAGCTGCTAACTTTTGGCGATCGTCTTCTGTGGTCGCAACCAGGCTGGAAAACTTGGCACAGTAGCGTTTTTCGTAGCGGTAGAGCAGCGGTAAATAGAGGCGATCGCGTAGTGGATTTTCTGAAGCACCATGCTCTAGATGGTTCAGCACCCAGCCGTACACCGAGCTATGCACATCAACCACAGTATGGACGGATTGACGGAATTCTGGGCGAATATACACTTCATTGACGCTGTGTTCACAGGCGATCGCCTCACATTTACCAGCAGCGACAAAGGTATCTACCCAAGCTTGCACTTCTGGGGAGTAGCGGTTCAGGACGTTCGGGGGTGTGGTCTTGGCGACAGACTCGACAAAGCGGCCCACTTTACGCAATAGACCCGGTTTGGCTTCAGACTGCTCCCCTGGAAAAACCATCAAGTGGCTGACCCATTGCCGCAGCGCTTCCACATGCTCATCGGTTGTCCAGCGCTGCCGCTGAGTCACGAGTGTTACTTCATGGCGCTGATGCAGATATTTCAATAAATTAAAAGTCCTGCCCTCCGCTGCTCCTCGACTGGGGGGATAGGGGAACGTATTGCAGGAGAGCACAAGAATTTTCATAGAAGTTGAGTAAAAACTATAACCAGTCAATTTCAGTGGCTTGCTCAGATAACTTGGCGGCTTGTTGACCTGCGGTTCTGGCTCTAGCGCAATAGACGCTAATCGGCGTACTAATGAGTTCGATCGCTGGAGCTTTGCCAAGTATCGTTTTGCCAGTTTGGATTGGCAGTTCTTTGAGAAACCAACGGCTGAGTAGATAGACGGATTCACGCCACGTATGTTTGCGGGTTAACCCCACGCCGTAAAGTTCGTGTAGATAGCGATTGGAGCGACCATAGCGTTGCCATTGGCTCTTCAGGTCTTTGAGGGTGGCGCGGTGCCGATGTTGTACGATCGCCTGCTCCGCGAAATGCAGTTGCCACTCTGTTTGTTTTTGGATGCGCCAGCAAATATCCGCATCCCCCCCGGTGGTCATGTAAGGCCGAAACAGCCCCACCTGCTCGAAAGCTTGACGTCTGATCGCTAAGTTAGCGGTTTGACCGTAGGGACAGAACGGGTGAGCCAGCGTGTCTTTCTGACTTAATAAATTGCGGCTGTCGGCATAACGCTCCAGCAAAGTTTTGCCGGGGAGGGCCACGATTTCTCCCACGACCAGCCCAATATTGAGGTTAGCAAAGGGTGGGATTAACAGTTCTAACCAGTTGGGTTGGGGACGGCAATCGGCATCGGTAAAGACAAAAATCTCTCCGATCGCGGCTCGAATTGCAGTATTGCGGGCCGCATAGGCACTTTGGATCTTGGCTTCGGTGAGATGTTGTAAATTCAACCCTTCTACTTGGGCAGACTCGGCAGCTTCCCGCAAGATTTCCGCCGTACGGTCTTGGCTGGCATTATCCACCAAGAGATACTCGACTCGGTCTCTGGGGTAGGTCTGAGCTTGAAGACAAGCCAACAGTTCGGGTAAATCTGTTTCGCCGTTGTAAATGGGAATGACAACGGAGACCTGGGGCACGAAGGTGTCTGGTTGCGGGCTATCCATCACTTGATTTTTCTAAAATCTTTATAAAGATGTCCCTAATTTTTATGAAATCGATACGACGGGCTTGATCCAGATTTTAAGCGGAGCGATACCATCAATATCGAAGTGGCAGTTTTCGGACAGCATCTTCACCCAGTTTTAACAATCTAGGGATGCGAATTGAAGACAGTTTGAGGGACGCTTTCCCAGTCACAGCATTTTCTAGTGATCAAGCCCATGCCTAAAGTTAGTATTTGCATTCCTACTTATAACCGAGCCCATCTGCTCCCCTACGCCGTCAATAGCGTTCTTCATCAAACCTACACAGATTTTGAGCTGCTCATTTGTGACGATGGCTCCACCGATGCCACCCCTGAAGTCGTTAGTCAGTGGGATGATTCTCGCATCCGGTATATTCGTCATTCCGTCAATATTAAACGCAGCAAAAACATGCGCTCCGGATTTGAGGCAGCTTGCGGCACATACTTCATCAAGTTTGACGATGACGATGCCTTGACCCCAGAGTTTTTAGAGAAAACGGTGGCGGTATTAGACACGAACTCAGGCGTAGATTTTGTCTGCACCAATCATTGGATTATTAACCCAGCAGGCGATCGCGAGGAAGCAGCAACTCAGGCTAATGCCGCGAAGTGGGGCAAAGACAAATTGCCAGCGGGCGTGATTCCCAATCTGGTCCACGAAACCTTTCTGCGCCAAAGCTTGCAGGTAGGTTCGACGCTATTTCGCAGAGCTTGCTTGGATGAAGTGGATTTCATGCGCTTTGAGGCGGATGGTTGCGAAGATTTTGATTTGCTGGTGCGGTTGGCGATCGCGGGTAAGCAAGGCTACTTTTTGCCAGAGTACTTGATGGAATATCGGATGCACGGCGGCCAGAACAGCCTACGCCAGAGCATCCATTTCTTGCGAGCCAAGTTGTTCTGTCTCAACAGCTATCACTTTGAGGACAGTGATTTAGAACGGAAACGGATTCACAAGACCGCAGGCTTGAAGCAGGATCTCGCCTTGAGATTGATTGAAAAAGGCGACACAGCCGAAGGTCGTCAACTTTTGCAAGAAGCGAACCAAGTTTTGGGCACGTCTAACCGGGCTAAGGTAGGTTTGGTGCTCTCGTACCTACCAGAGAGTTTGCGCCAAGTCGTGTTTAATCTGTTCCGCCAAGTGCGTGCCAAGGACTACGCCGAACAGGTGCGCCAAGTGCAAGCTTCTAGCTAAGTTTGCGAGTTGAGAAGATGGGTAATTAGAGGGAGCGATCGCTCAACTACGCTTTCTCTAATCGCCACAGATCATCACTTTTGTGGATAGACTCTAGCTTGTACTCTACCTCTAGAATCTGCCGCAACTTTTTCGAGGGCTTGAATAAAAGTACACTCCTAGTATTTTCTAGATTGCTGACTAACTGGTTGGGGTCGGAAGCTGGCAATTTGACACTACAGGTATGACAAGAAGGCTGAATTCGTAGCCGCACTTCTGGAGCCAGTAAATGACCATGAATTTCCGAACACTTGCATCCAAAATCGTGCCATCACATAGTACAGAGGCACGTGCTGAGGATCTTCGGTTGCCAAAGATTTAATCGTGTCAGCTAAACTCTTCTCGGAATTAGTTTGCTGATACTTCTGCAACTCTTCAACTCTAATTTCATGCCCATCCGCATATTGCTGAACTATCTCAGCCTCGGTATATCCGGAAACCCGCAAAGAAGTAAAAGTCTCATCGTACTAGTAGACTTTTTTATCCAGATTAACCAATCTAAAAAATATACCTAGTACTAATAAGGTTATGAGAAATAATCTCAGCCACTCAGAAGTTAGGTTCCAATGCCCTTTAACTACACAAATTATTTAGGACTGCGATAACTGGCGCTGAACGAATTGTAGAGGCTTCACGGAAAGGCGAGTCGTCAGGTCAGTGATTGAGGGGTAGCGATCGCCTTTTCAAGCCTTTGAGTCAAAGTGGAATTGATGTACAAAAAAATACTCCCCTTCCCCCCCGCTCTGCCATGCCTGTGGCACAATTGACGGGTGGATCTCCAGAAGGCTGTGCTCCTAGAATTCTATGACTAAGTTTGTATTCGTGACGGGTGGTGTGGTCTCTAGCATCGGCAAAGGCATCGTGGCAGCGAGCCTGGGCCGATTGCTGAAGTCTCGTGACTATTCCGTTTCCATCCTCAAGTTAGACCCTTATATTAACGTTGACCCTGGCACCATGAGCCCTTTCCAGCATGGGGAAGTGTTTGTGACCGAAGATGGTGCAGAAACAGACTTAGACTTGGGACACTACGAGCGCTTCACCGACACCTCCATGTCTCGCCTCAATAGCGTCACGACTGGTTCTATTTACCAAGCCGTGTTGAATAAGGAGCGTCGGGGTGACTACATGGGTGGCACCGTCCAGGTGATTCCTCACATTACTAATGAAATTAAAGAACGGATTCTACGGGTTGCTAAGAACACCAACCCAGATGTCGTAATTACGGAGATCGGCGGCACCGTTG
>DATNPE010000611.1:0-4776 GCA_036703355.1 Allocoleopsis sp.
GAGGCTGAGGAGTCTTCAGACGTAGAGCCAGTGATAGCAACGATGCAATTTATGTCTCTGCCGCATGAGGACTGGTAGTGTATCGTAGTGAAATTTGGTGGGCTGAATTGCCTGATCCTCTTGGCTCAGAACCTGGCTATCGTAGACCCATTCTGATTATTCAAGATGACACATTCACGCGAAGCCGTCTTCGTACAGTTGTTGCTGTGATTACTTCCAATATTGAACTCGCAAAGGCACCAGGCAATGTTTTGCTGCCCCGTGACATAACAGGATTGCCGAAAGATTCCGTGGTTAATGTGTCTCAAATAATCACTGTGGATAAGACATTCTTGACTGAGCGTATTGGAGCTTTGCCGTCTAGCTTACAAGAGGAAGTGGATGAAGGCTTACGATTAGTTTTATACCTTTAAATCAGATAAATTAAGTCGAATCATTGTGTAGATAATTGATATGACGAGTAACATTGCGATCGCCTCTAAAACTCTATGCAATATTCAATTCAACCCTTAACGATCGCGGATGAGCCGTTTTTGTGGGAGATGTTGTTTGAAGCTGCTCACTTGCGAGATGAGGGTGAGACTAATATTCAAGCTGCTAAGGATCATCCCCTCCTAGCTCGTTATGTTGAAGGTTGGGGACGGGAAGGTGACTTGGGATTTGTAGCGATCGCCACTGCTATGAGCCAAAAAGTAGGAGCTGTTTGGATCAGACTGTGGCCAGAGACCGAAAAAGGGTTTGCTTGGGTGGCTGATGATCTGCCAGAGTTGGCGATCGCCGTGTTGCCAGAACATCGCAACCAAGGCATTGGTAATCAATTAATGGCCCATTTATTAGAAGCTGCCAAGCCGCTCTATCCAGCCATTTCTCTTAGCGTTCGAGACAACAATCCTGCCTTGCGGCTGTATCAACGCTGGGGATTTCGAGCGATCGCAGGTCGTGAAGTGGTGAATCGTACGGGGGGCATCTCCTTCACCATGACCATCGACTTGCCGCACCTTAAGACTGAATAACCCCTCGCATTGCCAGGAGAGCTGTACCATAGGCGGCTTCAGTTTGAGTAGAGCGCAAAACTGGAGTCCCAAGCTGGCGCGATCGAATCTGGGTCCAAGCTGAATTTGCGGCTCCCCCTCCAGCGGTGTAGACCTGTCTGAGTGGACTAGCGCCTAGCTTTTGCAGGAGGTCGTAGCCCTGAGCTTCAATCCGAGCCATACCTTCCAAGAGACCGTGAAGAAATTCTACTGGGTCTTCGGGGCGTGGTTCTAGTTGAGGAGCCAGGGCTGGATCGTTGATGGGGAATCGTTCTCCCGGTTGTAGCAGCGGATAGTAGTGGAGAGAGCTTTCTTGCTCCGCGGGAATTCTGGCACTGAGGGTTTCTAGTGCTTCGGAGCTAAAAAACTTCTGCAAGACTGCACCGCCCGTATTAGAAGCCCCTCCCACCAGCCACCAATCCCCTAAACGATGGCTATAGATGCCAAACTGACCATCATCCACCCGCGTTTTGCTGAGAAGCTTGAGGACCAAGGTGGAGCCGAGGGAAGTCACTGCCTCACCAGGAGCTTGAGCACCACTGGCGAGAAAGGCGGCAATGCTGTCGGTGGTGCCCGCACAAACCACGCAGTCCGATCGCAACTTAAATTGAGTGGCGATCGCGGGTTTGATCAGGGCGACGGGGGTACCGGGGGGCACAACCTGCGGCAGCAACGGTGACATGGGTAGACTCTCCAGCCAAGCGGGGTAGCACAGTTGCTCTGTGTCGTAGCCGAGTTTGAGGCTGTTGTGATAGTCACTAATGCCCAGTTTGCCGTGCAGGAGAAAACCTAACCAGTCCGCTTGATGCAGGAAATAGCGGGCTTGAGTAAATTGCGGCTGCTGCGTCCACCACAGCAACTTGGCGAGGCTAGAGGTAGCGCTGATGACGCTGTGATTGGCAGGTGCGATCGCCTGGAGCATCTCTAGAACTGCTGCCCCTCGCCCATCGTTGTAGAGGAGCGGTTCGTCAATCAGTCGTCCGCTGCTGTTGCAAATCAAGACAGTAGAAGAAGTGCCATCAATAGCAATCCGGGCGATCGCCTGCCGTAGCTCTGAAGGAATTTTCTCGATTAAGGCAAATAAAGCGGTTTGCCAGCTCGTCACCCAGTCCTTGGCCGCTGTTACCCCGTAGTCATAACTAGCTTGGGCGTGGACTGTACCCATCGCATCAATGGCGATCGCCCGTGCTCCTGAGGTGCCAAAATCTAGGCCAAGGTATAAGTTCATTGGTTTAAAAAGGTATTAAATCTATCTGCTGACGTTAGACGCTTAGTTTTATACTCAGTACAATAAATTTTTCATAAGAGACGATAAAAACTCTTTAGGAGTCTCACATGAAATACACATTTGAAGTCCTAGGTGTTTCACCCATTTTACATTTCTTCAATCATCAACAAGAAATTATACAAAAGCAACCAGAACCAAGCGTGGCATATATCGGTTCTTATCGCTGTACACTCGATTCTTTTATCCAATCCATCGAAACAGTACCACTAAAACCCAGTTGGGATTTAGATCAAGTGGTAGAAACAGTGGTTGATTTCTGGATGCATAACTCGGAAAAGATTCAACTTTGGAAACACCGATTGGAAGATGCAGGTAAAGAAAGTTTAATTGTGGCTAGAATTGCTGATCTCCAAGCTTTAAGAGCCACATTTGAATCTTTGATTACAGATTAAAAAGCCGATTTCTCGCTGCTTAAAATTCAGTTAACTGTTAGTTAACGAAGGATTTCAGTGGGAGGCTTGGTAAAGATGGTTAGCATCGTGGGGCCAAGCAAATAATAGTGACCTTGGCAGCTCAGCCCTACCTGTTGTCCTAGCTGCTCACGCGATCGCTGGCTGTAAAGCCGCACATCACCGGGCGCAATCAACAAGACTTGGTTTTCTGACCAAGGCTGCCAAGTTAGATCTACCAAGTAAAAGCGACCTTCTGGCTTTAAGACTCGGCTAACTTCTGCCAAAACTTGCTCCGGGCGTGGGTAGTGCAAAAAGCTGAGCGTGTTAAACACAGCATCGAACTGGGCCTCTGCAAAAGGTAGCTGTTCGGCGTTGCCCTGAATATAGGTCAGTTGAGAGTGAACAGGTTGTCGCTGTTGAGCTTGCCGCAACATTTCTGGTGATAGATCCAGTCCTGTTCCTTGCAAGGTAGGAAACTGCTGGATTAAGCGATGCAGCAAGCGCCCGGTACCACAGCCCAAATCTAAAACCTGAGCGCGATCGCCGAGCTGTACATACTCCAGTAAGCGCTGGTGAATAGCTTGGTAAAACACTGAAGGAAAGAGCCAGTCATAACTGGGAGCCCAGCGATCGAATAGTTGTTTTTTGTCGAGCGAGAAAAGTGGCATAAGGTTTGATATCGAACTAAGCGTTTCCTTTATTCTCGCGATCGCTGCCTCTAAATGTGGGGATCGGAACCCTACTCAAGGCATAGGTTGCCCAAGGGGAGTTCCTTACCGCCGAAGGAATCAGCCTGGAAGGGAACTGGGGTAGCTTTATAGGCGTTAGATGCGCTAGCTGCATGACTTGTGGCAGCAGGACTAGAGGCTCCCAATACGAAACTCATCCTGCCCAGCTAGCCTCAATGCCCAAATACGGAGACAGTCACCATGAGTCAAGACAAGGAATATAACGTGGGTAATCCTGAGAATGCTCAACCTGGTAAAGGCGCAGGCGGCGATCAGTTCGGCGTGCAGATGGCACAAAACCCTGCGGTCAATCCCGATGATGAAGAAATTCCTTCCAACGTAGATGTTGCTCAGAACATCAAGAATTTAAACGCTGCGGTGAAGCAAGAAGAAAACACCGATCTAAAAACCACCGATGGGTATGTGATCGATGAGTCGGGTCGGATCGACAACTTCGCGATCGAACCCCCCATGTACGTCGAAGAGTAAGCCCTACTCAACGCCGGATAGGAAGCCGAATCTCCATGAGTCCATCGCCTACTCCCCTCACCGCACCTGAATTGGGCTTGGTCTGCATTACCTCGTCTAATCAGGTGCGCTATCGGGCCATGACCCGGAAGCGCTTGTTGCAGCTAGAGTTGCCAGAACGAGAGCGATCGCTGCGAGAACTCTACGCCGATAATTTGCGGCGCTTCAATTTGGCACTGGATTTCTGTGTAGAACAAGGGATTCGGCTCTATCGGCTCACGTCGGCGCTGTTTCCCTTTGCCGATGAACCAATTGGTGAAGCTATCTTGCTGGAGTTTCAAGATCTCCTACGAGAAACTGGCGATCGCGCTCAGGCATTGGGCATTCGTGTCGTCATCCATCCGGATCAGTTTGTGGTGCTGAGTTCCGACAAACCGGATGTGATCGAAAACAGCATTAAAATCTTGCAAGCTCAGGCTCGAACTTTTGACTTGTTGGGTTTGCCGCGATCGCCTTGGGCGATGATGGAAATTCACGGCGGTAAGGGCGATCGGGCCGAGCGCTTGGTGCAAGTGATTCGCAACCTACCTGATGGCATTCGTTGTCGCTTGGCCCTGGAAAATGACGAATATGCCTATAGTGCCGAGGAAATTTTAGCGGTCTGTCGGGCAGCGGAAGTGCCAATGGTGTTCGACGCTCACCATCATGTGATTCACGAAAAACTAGATAGCTATGAGCATCCTAGTGTGGCTGAAATGGTCCTGGCAGCGCGATCCACTTGGCCTGACCCAACCTGGCAATTGGTCCATATTTCCAACGGTTGTGATGCTTTCGCGGACCCTCACCACAGCGACTTCATCACCGTCATG
>DATNPE010000612.1:0-3622 GCA_036703355.1 Allocoleopsis sp.
GCAAAAGCTAAAAAATCTAGACGAATGCTACCGACCGCAACTTCTTGGTACCAACTATCCGGCGTATAACCTAATTGGGGTAGCAAATATTGAACGATGAGCTTGCTTTCAACCTCACTTTCGTTGCGACAAAGCTCAGGATTGAAATCCAATTTAAAGTTTCCTCTGAAATACAGCTAAATCAGAAACAGCCTTATAATTCCCGATTCTGGCTTAGAGGCAACTGTTTTTGGTAAAGCGAGGTTGCAAAAGTTCAAAAAATTTAAAAAGCATATAGGGCAAGTAAGAAAACTTTTTAACGGTGACTAAACCTAGCCAGTAAAAAGGTGTTACTTGCCCTAGAGCAAAATTTTGATCTTTAAATTAGAACAAACAATTAGTTCTAGAAGACTACTTAGCTGCGCTTGAAAAGAGAGGTGACGCGGTTGGTGACGTTGGCGATCGCGGATTGGATGGCATTGGCAACCGCTTGTTCAGGCTTCACCGCCACTTGGATCGGCTCATCGTTGTATTCTTTCACGCGATAGCCGTATTCCAGGTTGGCTTGGTTCTTGCGGAGGATGGGGAACAGGCGGAAGGCACCTTCGCGCAAATCCTTCTCGCTGTCGTAGATAGCCATGTTGATTTGGCTGCTGCGCTTCACCGCGATCGAGCCAACGGGGTACCACTGCTTCTTACCCTGAATCCGCATATAGATGTTGAACTCAGGCACGCCCTCAGTCTTCATCTTGTCGTACTGCTTCGACGCTTCAGTTCGCTTAGCAGTTTGCTTAGAAACAGACTTTTTTGGGGTTTCTACCTTACCAAATCCACGAGTCGTCACAGCGATCGCTCCTTGCTTCCTTAAGGAAAGTTTACAGTATTTTCAGAAATCAGAAAACAAGGGAGAGTGCGGATATCCACCCGATCCCCGTTGCGCTAAGATGCAGTTTCCGGTGCCTCAGTAATCAGGTAAAGCTGATGCTTGATCCAGGAGTCTTAGAGGGTATAGCGGCGATCGCAACGACCCAAGATCAGCCTGAATAAAGTTTAAAATTTGGTACTACTGCGCTTATGATCTGGACTGCAAGTTATGTAGTAGGTGCCTAACCACCCAGCCCAACCGCACCTGGTTGTGCTTACCCCTTGAGAGGACGCAACGAATGGGATTTATTATCGCAACTGCAAACATGAAAGGTGGCGTTGGCAAAACGACCCTGACTATCAACTTAGCCACCGCCCTTGCCAAAAATCATGGTAAGCGAGTTTTAATTGTCGATCTCGACACCCAAATCAGCGCGACCCTCAGCCTCATGGCTCCTGGCGACTTCGCCAAACTCCGCAACAACAAGCGCACCCTGCGGCACCTGGTCCATCGGGCGATTTATGCCGATAAACAATTGCCCAACCTGGTCCCGGAAGCGGTTCAAGCCTTTATGTGTAATGTCAAAGGGTTGGACTTACTGCCTGGAGACATTGATTTATACGATGAATTTTTAGTTTCGGAAATGCTGTTTGAAAAAGCCACTAAAGACAGCAGCAATAATTTCGAGCAGGTGTGGAATAACTTCGAGAAAGAATTAGTGAGAAGTATTCTCAAACCTGTTCAGAAGGACTACGATTTCATCATTTTAGATTGCGCCCCTGGCTACAATTTGTTAACTCGGAGTGCGCTTTTAGCCAGTGACTTCTACGTCTTGCCTGCTAAGCCCGAACCACTATCTTTGATCGGGATTCAACTGCTAGAAAGACGCATTGCCAGACTGCGAGAAACCCATAAAGAAGGGATACCCGTCAATATTCAACTGCTGGGGATTACCTTTATGCTCTCTGGAAATTTGCTCACAGGTCGCTACTACAGCCAAGTGATGAAGCGAGTGAATGAAGATTATAGTGAAGCCAAAATCTTCAAAACGCGGATTCCGGTGGATGTGAATGTGTCGAAGGCGGTGGATTCTTTCACGCCTGTCGTGCTGAGCAATCCCAGTTCTTCGGGGGCGAAGGCGTTTTCGATGTTGGCTCAGGAGTTTCTGCAAAAGCTCACGGCTGCGACTCGTGTGAACCAGCAACCGAATAAGTTTGCTTTTGCGGACATGGAATAAATCCTGTGACAAAGGCTCTAGGGGCTTAGCGTTCGAGTCAAGAGGCATCTGCCAACAGAAAAATCTTAACTCCCAATGCTAAGCCCTGAAATGCGAAGCGTGGCAATTAACTATACCGAGGTTTCGGCGGGTTGTTTTTCTTTGGCGGTTTCGCGCACTCGTAGCGCCACTTCTTGCCCGTAGGTGAGTTCCAAAATGTGACCATCTGGACTTTCGACAAAGGCCCAATAACCAATTGGTGCACCCGCATCCGCAGGGCCATTGTTCAAGCAGCCGTCTTGCCGCGCCAGTTCACACAGGCGATCGACTTCTTCACGGCTTTCGCAGGCGACTCCTAGGTGAGCGGGGGGCAAGAGTTTGTGCTCGACGTTGGGTTCTTGCAACAGCACGATCACAAAGGGGCGGGTGTGGTCGGTGAGCCAAGCGACTTTTTCTCCAGTTTTGGGATCGGTGCGCCGATGCACGGCTTCCATGTTGGCGTATTTGGCATAGAAGGCGATCGTGGCATCAATGTCAGTGACGGGCAGCGCCACATGGGTGAATCCAATATCAGTCATTTTTAGTTCAGATCTTTTGGCTTTACTCCATCACTATGGCGTGCAAGCCGCCCAGTCGTTATCTTCTGGGAGATAGAACTAGGTTGGACTGAGGTCTGGATTTGGGTCGTAAGTTTGGAATTGTTGAAGCCGAGCCTTGGGGGCACTCACCCCCAAACCCCCGCTGAGGGACGGTTGCGTCCCCCAGACCCCCTCCAAAAGGGCTTTAACGGTTAGGTCTAGAATTGGCCTTCTAGAGCGGGTTCGCAGCGTTCGCAGAGCAGGGAATGGGCTTCCGACTCGCCGACGTGAGTGGAGTAGTTCCAGCAGCGATCGCATTTTTCGCCATCGGCTTTCACCACGCCAATGCCCAGCGCGTCAGATTGGGAGCTGTACTGCAAGCCTTCCAAAGCATCCGGGGAGTCGAGTAGTTCTACCTGGGAGACAATGAAGAGGTAGCGCAGTTCGTCTACACCGTTGCCTTTGAGGCTGGTGGCTGGGTTCATGGTTTGGAGCTGTTGGCGTAGCTCTAGGTCGGGCACGTAGAGCAGCAGCTTAGCTTCCAGGGAGGAACCGACCATTTTCTCAGCACGAGCTTTCTCTAGGACTTTGTTGACTTCGGCCCGGATTTGCCGCAGGGCAGGCCAAGATTTCGCCAAGGCTTCCACTTGCCAACGACCTTCGAGGTGCACCCAACCTGCTTCAAACACCGACTTGTACGGGGTGCTGTAGGGCAGGAATTGCCAGATGTCTTCGGCCATGTGGGAAAGCACAGGCGCGATCGCTCTGGCGAGATTTTCCAGAATGATCCGCAGCACGGTTTGGCAACTGCGGCGACGGGGGGCATCTGGGGCGCTGATGTAGAGACGGTCTTTGGCGATGTCGAGGTAGAAGTTAGACAAATCGACGACGCAGAAGTTTTGCACCGTCTGGAAGAAGCGGAAGAACTGGAAGCTCTTGAAGGCTTCGGTGATTTCGTTGAAGACTTCGCAGGAGCGATGCAGC
>DATNPE010000613.1:0-2779 GCA_036703355.1 Allocoleopsis sp.
GCTGAGGGGCTAGTAATTCTAGGATGTTGGGTTTTGGCTGGGCGGGAAGGTCACTCCGAAAAAACGCAGCAAAAATTTCAACTGCCAGCGCTCAAACTTTGGGGCCGAATGTATGCGATCGCGGCTGGTACCTTGGCGGGGATTGCGGTTTGGCTTCCTGCTTGGCAAGGCGTGTATGGCAACCAACTCACTGATTGGATTTATAGTGGCGATCGCGCTGGGCTGGGTTGGCTCAATCCGGTGTTGCAAGCCTTAGTCGGTTGGATTACCATGCTAGTTTTCCTTCCTGTGCAAGCCCCAAATTCTACTCTGGTGATTGTTTCGGCTATTGGAATGCTGATCTTTTTGGCTTGGTCAGTGCCTCTGATTTATCGCGGCCTCAGGCAGCAGTGGCAGCCATCCCAAAATCGATTGGCTCTGCAAGGACTCGGTGGGTTTGTCCTGAGTGCGATCGCCCTCTTTTTTGCGATCGCCTATGGCCTGGAAACCGAAATCACCAGTGCCTTTCGCTTCAACTTTGTCTATTTCCCTGCTGTGGTTGCTTTGCTGGGAGCAAGCCTCGCAACTTTTTGGTCTGGTTCACAGGTGTCTCTCGCCACAGCATCCACGCCAAAACCAAGTCATAAGTTATGGCAGCTTTGGCAAGACAATGGTAAAGCAGGAGTGATCGCGATCGCCATTGTTGGCCTGTTGAGTGGGATGACGGTTGCGACTGGATTGGGTTATCAAAAAACGCATCGCCCTGATGTGGTGGTGCAGCATCTTCAGCAAGCAGCTCAATCTCCGACTTTGATTGCGATCGCCCACATGACTCATGGACAAACAGGCAGGCTGATGGGCCTCGCTTGGGAACTGCAACGCCAGCAGACGACAGGAGTCTTAGCCAATCCCTTATTTCTCCTAGCGCATCAAGATCAAAATCCACTATCCAGTGCGATCGCGCTGCAGCAAACCTTGAGTCAGTTACCGAGACCTCTGGATCTCTGGTTAATTAACTTCCCCAATCCAGACGAGACCCCCAGTTTTGCCTCCCTGTTAGCAGCAGAGCGCTGTGTTGCTGACCCGCAGCACAAACATCGTACGGATGGCTATCGCTATCGGTTGTACCGTTGTTAGGTTCTGGGGCTACTGAGCAAACTGCACCTGATATGCCGTTAGCTCTAACCCCGAAACTGAGAGTTCGATCGCCTCGCAAGCCCAGGGGGTTGACTGCAACTGCTGAAATGCCGACTCGGTGAGTAAAATCTCATTCGATCGCGCCAGATCTTCCCCCAGTTTGGACGCTAAATTCATCTCATTGCCGTACAAATCTTCTCCTGCCACTAGCAACACTTCCCCGTAGCCGATGCCAATGCTGGCATACAAATCCATCATATCTGGCAAGCCAGAATTCACTGCTGCTAAGCTTTTTAAGATATCCACAGCCGCACTGACCGCAGCATCCACAGTAGGAAAGATCGCGAATAGATTATCAGCTTCTTGCTTGACCACCGTTCCTTGGTGCTGTTTGACCAGAGGGGTAGCGATCGCGCTCAAGCGATGGATCATCGCCAGGAAATGGGTAATGCCATACCGAATCGTGAGCCGCGAGAAGCCTGACATATCCAGGACCAAAATTGCGTGGGTTTCGGCAAAAATGGTGTGAATTTCAGCATCAATTTCTGCGATCTTTTCGGGATGCTCATTGCGAAGTTGGAGGAGACGATGCAATTCAGCTTTGGTGTTTTGCGGGTGCATAGGTGCAAGAGAGCGATGGCGATCGCTAATATCTAAGCGCTTCTAGAAACAAAAGGCTGCAATCGTTTCACAATTTGTTGCGCCTGCATCACGCCCTCCATGCGATCGATCGGCTGCCCATGCTTGAACAAAACCAAGGTTGGCAGCGCCTGAATTTGATATTGAGAAGCGAGTTCGGGATAAGTGTCAGTGTTGATTTTCACCACCCGGAGTTGATCTTTCATCTGAGCATTCACCTGCTCCAAAATCGGACTCATCATCTGGCAAGGCCCGCACCAAGGCGCGTAGAAATCGACTAGCGTGGGTAGCTCAGAGCCAGCTAGCAGTTCTTGAAAGTTGCTGAACTGTTTTTTGGTAGCCATAGGACACAAC
This sequence comes from Allocoleopsis sp., assembly GCA_036703355.1. Taxonomy (GTDB): domain Bacteria; phylum Cyanobacteriota; class Cyanobacteriia; order FACHB-46; family FACHB-46; genus Trichocoleus. The sequence goes on from DATNPE010000613.1 coordinate 2,110, forward strand.
TCAGTGCTGATGATTGCTTCAATCCTAGTCCAAATTTTTTGTAGCTCATCTGTCCGCAGGGGAGCACTTCGATTCAAGCGGCGGCGGAGGGGCGTAAATGACCTAAGATGATTGAGCAATTGGCTACTGATAGCATTTGAAAAGAGGAATACAGTATGGAGGCGTTGCAAGAGACGGCATCGAAACGATTGCAAGGACGAGTGGCGATCGTCACTGGAGCATCTAGAGGTATCGGTCGGTCAGTGGCTTTAGCGCTAGCGGCTGAAGGAGCCAATGTGGTGGTGAACTACGCCAGCTCCAGTACGGCTGCGGACCAAGTTGTTTCAGATATCACGGCGATGGGCAGTAACGCGATCGCTCTCCAAGCTGATGTCTCCAAAGCGGACCAGGTGGATGCACTGGTCAATGCAGTCATGGAAAAATGGGGACGGGTAGATATCCTGATCAATAATGCTGGCATTACCCGCGATACCCTATTGCTGCGGATGAAGCCTGAGGACTGGCAAGCCGTAATTGACCTCAACCTCACAGGTGTGTTTCTCTGCACCAGAGCCGTCAGCAAAATTATGCTGAAGCAACGCTCTGGCCGCATTGTGAACATCACATCGGTTGCGGGTCAGATGGGTAATCCGGGACAAGCCAACTACAGTGCTGCCAAAGCGGGGGTGAT
>DATNPE010000614.1:0-19154 GCA_036703355.1 Allocoleopsis sp.
GTTCAAACTAAGCGGTGAAGCCTTAATGGGCGATCTCGCTTATGGCATTGACCCAGCAGTGGTTCAAGCTATTGCCCAAGAAGTGGCAGATGTGGTGGCAACTGGCGTCCAGGTTGCCATTGTGGTGGGCGGCGGCAACATCTTTCGCGGTGTTAAGGGAGCTGCGGCTGGGATGGATCGCGCGACTGCCGATTACATTGGCATGATTGCCACGGTCATGAATGCCATGACGCTGCAAGATGCCTTGGAGCAAATGAACGTACCAACCAGGGTGCAAACCGCGATCGCCATGCAAGAAGTCGCGGAGCCTTACATTCGCAGGCGAGCCATTCGCCATCTCGAAAAAGGGCGAGTGGTGATCTTTGGGGCAGGTTCTGGCAATCCCTTCTTTACCACCGACACCACGGCAGCGCTACGGGCAGCAGAAATTAGTGCCGATGTCCTATTTAAGGCAACCAAGGTGGATGGAGTTTACGACTCCGATCCCCACAAAAATCCCAATGCTCGCAAGTACCAAAGCCTTACCTACGCCCATGTTTTGCAGCAAGATTTGCGCGTAATGGATAGTACTGCGATCGCACTGTGCAAAGATAACAACATTCCTATCATTGTGTTTGACCTCTCGGTGCGCGGCAATATTCTGCGGGCCGTGACGGGAGAAACAATTGGAACGATTGTGGGAGGTTCTTGTGAAATTAGCTGACGCTGAACAATCAATGCAAAAAGCCGTTGAAGCCACCCAACGGTCTTTTAATACCATTCGGACTGGACGAGCCAACTCATCTCTGCTCGACCGAGTCATGGTGGAATATTATGGAGCGCCAACCCCGCTCAAGTCTCTGGCAACCATCAACACCCCGGATGCCAGCACGATCATGATTCAACCCTTCGATCGCAGCAGCCTCAACTTGGTAGAAAAAGCCATTTCTATGTCGGATATTGGCTTAACGCCGAGCAACGACGGTTCCACGATTCGTCTAAACATTCCGCCGCTGACCAGCGATCGCCGCAAAGAGCTTGTGAAGCTAGCCGCAAAGTTTGCCGAAGAAGGTAAAGTGTCGGTTCGTAACGTGCGCCGGGATGCGGTTGACAGCGTTCGCAAACAAGAGAAAAGCAGCGAAATCTCTGAAGATGAAGCGCGAGACTTGCAAGACAAAATTCAAAAACTAACTGATAAGTACATCGCCAGAATTGAAGAGATCTTGGCGGAAAAGGAGAAGGATATCACCACTGTCTAAGCGGTACTTGCAGAAGAACGACGCTAGAGCAAAACTCAAGCAGGGACCTGGCACCTGATTGCCTAGACGTATTGCAGCACTGGTGATGGTGTTTGGCGAACGACATAAGCCAAGTGCATCGGATACCCTTGAGTAGAGTAAATTGCATCAACGCACTTTAAAGCGGTCTCACGGTTTTTATAAGAAAACAAAACCCGCTTGCTGCCATTGGCGTACTGAACGCATACTTCCCAGTTCATCTGCTGAGTCTCCTTTTAAGCGTGCTTGTCACTTAGAACTTCATCAAGCCTTCATGAACTATCCTAGAGGTCACATCAGGGCTTTGCACTCAGTGCATTCAATGAACTATATAACTGTAGTGACTTCACGGATTGCTGCTTGTTGGACCTGAACCAATTCCTCCATTTTGAAACTTAGACTACTAATCACACTGATGAAATCCCTGTTGTTTCTCCCTGAGAGACAGCAGGGTTATTCGTATGCTGTTTTAGATGCGGAACCAGTGCGGAAACATTCGCTGAGTGACCCCTGTCTGTCAGCCCTGGATGCCATTGGGTAGTCCTGTCTAGTCAATCGCTATAACTGCCAGTGTTTGACCAAGCTGCTGCCCAAACTCCCATGCAATCCGCAAGGCTGGAGTTGTGAACTGATATTCAAGAGCGAGATGCGAGCATGATGTTTGACTGCATTATTGTCGGCGCAGGACCAGCCGGAGGCACTGCCGCTTACCATTTAGCCAAGCAGGGCCGTTCTGTCCTGGTGCTAGAAAAAGAGCCTCTTCCCCGCTACAAACCTTGTGGAGGTGGCGTATCACCTCAAGTAGCGCAGTGGTTTGACTTCGACCTCTCACCAGCGATTTCACTCAAGGTCAACTCTGTACGCTTCACTTGGAAAATGGAAGATCCGGTGGAAGTGGCACTCAAGACTCCAGAACCCATGTGGATGGTGCGGCGAGATGTCTTTGACCACTTCTTAGTTCAGCAAGCCCAGAAGCAAGGGGCAGAACTGCGAGACAATACGGAAGTTACAGGTATTCAGTTTAAGAGCGATCACTGGCAGGTGGATACAGCGAATGGTCCTGTCACGGGGCGCTACTTGATTGCTGCGGATGGTGCCAAAGGCCCAATGGCCAAGTGGCTAGGATTCAAGGAACGCAAGCGTCGCTTGGCAGGGGCTTTGGAAGCCGAAGTGCCTGCTCAAGTAGAGACTGGCAACCCTATTCACTTTGAGTTTGGCATGGTGAAGAACGGCTACATCTGGAACTTCCCTAAAGCAGATGGCTATTCTCTTGGCATCGGTACCTTCCGAGGGGGCGAACCGCAGGATATGAAGGCTTTACTGGCTGAGTATGCCACGCTGTTTGGCGTTGATGTAAAATCCAGTCAGCAGTACGGGCATCCGCTGTGTCTGTGGGATGGCAACCAGAAGCTCCATACCCAAAATGCCCTGCTCGCGGGAGAAGCGGCTTGTGTGGTTGATCCATTCACCGCTGAAGGAATTCGGCCTTCTATTTTCAGTGGGATGAAGGCGGCGGAAGCGGTGAGTCAGGCGTTGGCGGGCGATCGCAATGCCCTAGAGCGCTACACCCAGATCATCAACCAAGAATGGGGCGAAGACATGGCCTGGGCCCAGCGGATTGCAGGTCTGTTCTATCGCGTGCCTGCCATTGGGTACAAAGTCGGTATTAAGCGGCCTTCAGCGACCGAGCGGATGGGCAAAATCCTCTGTGGGGAAATGCGCTACGCCGATGTTGCCAACCGAGCCATTAAGCGATTAACCAGCAATTTAATTCCTGGCATGGGTGGTTAGTCGTTCATCACCCATTGACAAAAAGGGCGCAAGGTATGCGCCCCTATGCTTATTTGGTAGATTGCTGTTGGTAGGCAAGGTAAACCGCTTCCAGAAACAAATCTGGGGTGGTGTTCGGCGGTACTTTTTCCAGCAAAATGACTTCTTTGACCTGACGCGCCAACTGTAAGTTAACTTCTGCTCTACCATTAGGGGACATGGATTTACGGCGCTGCAAGTACTCTCGAATCACGGCAAAATCATCGGGTAACAAGCGGGATAAGGTAGCTATTTGAGGTAACTGAGCTGCTAAATCTTGTGCGGCCTGAGAAATGGGAAAAGTGGCGGCAGCAGTCGTGAGTTCTTCTTGAATGACGATAGTGCCCGCTGCCCAGTCTCCTAAGCGCTTTTCTCGACGACTTAAGGCAATTAAGAACGTACCTAGAAAGAAGATGTCATCAATGGGGCGCAGCAAAGCTCTTAGGGTTGCTTGGGTGAGACCCACAGGCCGTCCATCATCACGGATAACCCGAATTTTGGTGTAGCGCTTTCCAGGCGTTTGCCCGCGCCAAAGGCTTTCAAAGAAGACAAAGTAGCCAACATAGATAGCGAAGGTGCCCAGAATCGTAATCGCCATCAACCATAGATCAACCCCATTAGCGCTGCCTGTCACTTGTACAACCAGATCTAGAACTTGATTCGAAACGAATAGCCAGATCACTAAGAAAGCAACTAGACAGCCTCCCAGACAGGTGTAATCAATGAGGAGAGCTAAGGCTCGATTACCAATTCCAGCGAGGGTAAATTCTAACTCTACGCTTTCTGGTGTTTGGAGAACAATTCGATTAAAAAAGCGCATGTGATCTCGTGATTACAGCTTAGGGAGGAGTCGCTCAGGGTTCGGTGAGGGTGCTGAGGTGAAATATAAAGAGGTTGAGAAATTAACTAGCAATCCCATGGGGAAGGCTAGCGATCGCGTAACTTGAGCCCTAGCCCTTCTCGGCGGCTGCGGAGGTCGTAATAAATCACCGCTTTAAGCGCTTGCCAAAACGGCATGATAATGATTCCACTCAATAAGCTCAAGCCCAAAATCAGCACAGACAGGATAACTGACAAGGCAGAATTGGCGATAGAGTCTTGCCCCATTGCCACTTGTAAGGCACTAATCACCACCTGGAACAAAACTTGGATGGGAATAGTGATGAGAAACGCAACTGAAACGACGCCGAGCAATTGCCAAAGCAGTCCCTGAGATAAGTCCCAGCTACGGCTAATCGCTTGACTGGCAGTGAGGTTGTCCTCAAGGGCTAGGGGAACTTCGACCACCAAAAAGCGGGAAGAAATCCAAAGCAATACTCCAAGAAAAGTCAGGATGGCAATGGCCACAAAAACGCTACCAACTATGGCAGCTAGAACACTGTTTCCCAGAGCAGTGCTAACTACAAATGCCAAAATTCCAATGACCACCCCTAAAACGATGGAACAAGCTAGAACAAGACCGAGAGCAAGTAGCCCCACGAGTAGCCCAGCTAGGAGGAAACTCCATTTCCGAGCATTGGTTCGCTGCTGGGCCGTACTGACACTTTCTGGCTGGTTAACTAACTCCCCAAAAGCTAATCGAGAGATCGCCGCCGATAAAGCTGAGTACTTAGCCCAGCCGTAGACAGGCACGAGCACCCAGAGATACGCTTTGCAGGCGATGCCAAAATATTGTTTTAGGTGAGAGCTGTAGAGCCGAAAACTGGCACTGACTGCATTACCGATGCTGAGGGGTCGAATAGGGCTACCAGGGTTTAAGTTGGGAGACGACATGAGCCGAGCGCTCCTGGGGAATGAATGGAACCAGATTGAGGCTATCTTAGGCTAGGCTTAGCTCAGAGCGGAGTGAAAATTTATAAAGTATGAATATTCAGCGCTGGATTGCACGGCGTGAACCGAATTGGAAACGCTTGGATGCCCTCCTGAAGCAAGTAGAAAAGCGGGGTTTAAAGTCACTTCCAGCGGCTGAAATTAAAGAATTAGCGAGTTTATACCGCTCTGTGTCGGCAGACTTGGCGCGTGCCCGTACCCATCAAGTGGGAGCCACCTTAGTACAGGATTTACAAACACTGGCTTCTCGTGGCTACACGCAAATTTATCAAGGTTCCAGAAGGCAGGAGTGGCAAGCGGCTCTCGATTTTTATCGCTGGGGTTTTCCCGCTTTGGTGCAAGAAACTTGGATCTATATTGCGATCGCTACAGCCTGTTTTTTGGCAGGGTCTTTAGTGGCTTGGTGGTTTGCTTGGCAAGACCCCACCTTTTTGTCGCTGGTGGTACCCAGTAATCTGATCACCAAAGTTCGGGACAAAGGTGAGTTGTGGATGGGTTCGATTGTGGGGATTGAACCCTTGGCTTCGACCCAAATTATGACGAATAACCTTTCGGTTTCTTTTGGGGCGATCGCGGGGGGCATGACCGCAGGGCTTTATACGCTATTCATTTTAATTTTTAACGGATTGAGCATTGGAGCTGTCGCAACTTTAGTCGGTCAAAATAACTTGGCTTATCCGTTCTGGGCCTTTGTGTTTCCCCACGGTTCCCTAGAGTTGCCTGCCATTTTTCTGGCGGGAGGAGCAGGTTTACTAATCGCCAAAGGATTGGTGTTTCCAGGAAAATATCGCCGTGCTGATGCTCTTCGCCTGTATGGAACGAAAGCAGCTCAGTTGACCTATGGCATTGTACCGATGTTGGTGATTGCGGGAGTGATTGAAGGCTTTTTCTCTCCCAGTCCTGTGATCCCTTCTGCTTTCAAATATTTAGCTGGAATGGGAATTTTCACACTTTTATTAATTTATTACAGCCGTAGAAAACCTATGTAGAACTGATCAATGATGGCTCCTAACCTTTCGTTTGATAGAGGTAAGAAATAGCTTTTAGGCGCAATCTAAAGGTGGGTTTTCCACCTATTAGGAGGAAATTCTAGAAGTTAAGGATTGAAGGAGAAAATCATGCAACTACGGAGTTTCATGAAAGTTTTGCCTGCAATTTTGTTGGTGGCGATCGCGCTTCCCATTGAGTCTGCGTCGGCTCAAACTACTGTGGCCCCTGCCCAAGCCGCAGTACCCAAGCCAGCATCGGCGCTTCCGGGCGAAACCGTCTATGACTACAACATGCGCTTGGGCTATGCCGCCTCTCAGCAAGGTGATTATGCGGAGGCACTAGTTTATTTCCGCAATGCCCTCTATGTACGCCCTGGCGATCGCCTCGCCACCATTGCCTACTGGAATATGGCTGACCAGATGGAAAAAGCTCCTGCTGCGCGGGCCGCTGCCGCTAATGCTCAGCCACAAGCCACCACTGGTTCTGACTACGAGCGCTATATGAACCTGGGCTACCAAGCGACGGAAAACCGCAACTATCAAACCGCGTTGATTAACTTCCGCCGTGCCTTGGCAGAACGACCTAATAACCCTTATGCACTGCAAGCGATTCGCAATGTAGAAACCTACATCCAGCGAGGCGTTCAGGCTGAAGCGCCCCGATTGCAATTGCAGCGTACCCTGGAAGGCGAGGATATTATTCGTTAAGAAAGGGCTAGTTAAAGTTGGTTGCGGGCTTTGAGTTGCAGGTAGCGATCGACCAGTTCTTCGGTGATTTGATTGGCAGGTGCATCTAGAACCAACACGCCTTTTTGCCGTAGTTCGGCGAAAGCAACTTGCCGCTGAGCCAGTAGATCTAAAGCCACAGCACGGCCATAGGTAGAAGGAACATCCTGGCTGAGTTGGTGTGCTTGCTGATCGACTTGGGGGTCGCGCAAGGTGACACAAAAAGGTAAGTAACGGGGTTTGAGGCGAGCCAGAGCGGCTAACAACTCGGCAGAAGCGGTGGTGTCGATCACATCTGTAATCACGACCACCAGGGCGCGGCGAGTTTGCTGGTTGACCATGCGAGTCACAGCCCCCAGATAGTCTGGTTCTAAAAGCTCTGGTTGCAGCGGCGTTAAGCGCTCAATCAGCTTTGTGAGATGGTGCTGCCCTCGTTCTGGTGGAATCCAGGTGTGAAGTTGGCGATCGAACACGCCTACCCCCACGCGATCGCCCCGATTCAGCCCTGCTAAAGCCAGCGACAACGTGGCATTCAAGCCCCAGTCAAATCGCGTTAAACCGTGAACCCGCGCGGTCATCAAACGGCCCCGATCGAGTAAGACAATCAGAGTTTGTTCTTGCTCTGGCTCCAACACGCGCACTAAAGGGCGAGTTCGCCGAGCAGTCGCTTTCCAGTCGATCAAGCGGGGATCGTCGCCCAAACCGTACTCCCGTAATTCGGCAAATTCGGTGCCCATCCCCAACCGTCGGGCTTGGCGAACGGTGCCAGTAGACTGCAACGTCAGGCGAATCGAGAGCGATCGCAAGCCTAGTAGATCTGGATACACATCGACGGTTTGGGTTTGAGGCACTCGCCAGTCTCGCCAAGCTAATCCCCAAGCTCCCAACTGCCGCACCTGAATATCGCCCCATTGAAACTGCCCGCGTTGCGTGGGGTGAATAGTGTAAGTCAGCTCTTGATGACTGTCAGCAGGTAAGGTCGCTTCCAGGCTAGAAGCGGAAACGCCGAATTCTAAAGGATACGCATCCCGAACCCGAATTGTGGCAGGTTGCGCTCCTGCCTGTACTACCAATACCACCGGATTGTCTCGCCCAATCGAGAGCCGCTGCAACGATCGCCGCTCCAGTTTAACTGAGTGCGATCGCACCCGCTGAGCATCCCAAAAAGCCAACCCCAACACTACAGCATCAAACAGCAACAACCCCAACACAGCCACCATCAGCCTCATCTCTCCAGGCCAAAAGATGGCAAAAAGAGTGGCGATCGCCATGCCAATAAGAAGTAAACCGTAAACTCGCCAGGAGGGAATCATCGTGGTACTGGAACTTGACTAAGAACCGAGCCAATCACGCTGTCGATTTTGAGGCCGTCGAGTTGGGCTTCAGGACGGAGGATGAGACGGTGGCGCAGGAGGGGAGGCGCGATCGCTTTGATGTCGTCGGGAGTGACGAAATCTCGCCCAGAGAGCCATGCTTGGGCTTTGCTGACTTGCAACCAAGCCACAGCAGCACGCGGAGAAGCACCTAAAGCCAGATCGGGATGTTGGCGGGTACGCTGCATCACAGCCAGCAAGTAATCCAGGACAGGCTCCTCAACTTTGACCGCTTTCACGGATTGGCGGGCTTGCAGAATTTGCTCGACTGAGGCGATCGCTTTCAGCCGAGCTAGATCCAAACGGCGGGATTGGAAACCTGCTTGGCTGTTCAGCAGCATTTGCTTTTCGGCTTTGGTGTCTGGGTACTCCACCAAGAGCTTGAACAAAAAGCGATCGAGTTGGGCTTCTGGCAACGGATAGGTGCCTTCAAATTCCAGTGAGTTTTGCGTCGCGATTACCCAAAACAAGGGCGGCAACGGCATACTTTCGCCATCCAGAGTCACCTGCTGCTCTTCCATTGCCTCTAGCAAAGCGGCTTGGGTTTTGGGTGGGGTGCGGTTGATTTCGTCTGCTAGCAAAATTTCGGTAAACACTGGCCCTTTTTTCAACACAAAACTGCGCGTGTTGAGGTCGAAAATGTTGGTGCCTAGAATGTCAGAGGGCAAGATGTCAGGGGTGAGCTGAATGCGACGGAAGTCAGCTTGCACGAGTTGAGCCAACACTTTCACCAATAGGGTTTTGCCTGTACCGGGCACCCCTTCTAAAATCACATGGCCGTTGGCGAGTAAGGCGACGAGCAAATGCCGCACCAGAGCAGGCTGCCCAACAATAACTTGGCTAAGGGCCTGACCTAGGCGAGTGATGAGCGCATGTGTTTCTGTCATAGATAGATCGTTTATGGCAATCCTGTTTGATTTTTGAACGGGGTGCAGGAGGGGAACCCCTGTGTGGGAGCGCTGCCCCCACCCCCCTTGTTCACAAACAATCTGTGAACGCTTTAGTAGTGCGGCAGATGTTGGCGAACAGTCTGGATTTTTTCTAACCAAGCAAGTAAATCGCGATCGCTGACTTTTTGACCGCGCGATCGCAGTTGTAGCATGTCTGCTAGCTCGGTGGCAGGTCGTCCGGTTTGCTGAGTCCAGGCGGCGAGCAGCGTTTCAGCATCTAACAACTGATTTCCTAAACCTAAAGCGCGTTGCACTTGCAATTGCTCTTCTTTACGAATTGTCTCAATCACAAATTCACTGGATTCTGCTTTGTGGAGTACGCCTGCTAGGGCTTCAATATAAGCTCTGCTGTTGTCCACCGCAGGAGTAGCGACGGGCACAGGTTGACCAAAGCGACGATTGTGCGCCCAAATTCCCAGGAGCACTAATACCCAAACTTGAATGAATCCTGGTAGGAGCGCGGTATTGGCTAAATAAGCCAGCAAACTCTGCGATCGCTTTTCTGAGGCTTTGGCTGTTGTAGGGCTAGGGTCACGGTAGCCATGCAGGTATTCATCCACCCAAATCGATTGCTGGGGTTGAGTCACCAGTTGAGCGAGAAATTCAAAGTTGCCGCGATCGTCTTGGTAGGCATTGGCGGCCAAGTGGGGTGTGACGGCCCAAATCACCTGACCCTGACCCTGGGGTTGCTGCCAAACAACGGCACCGTAGCGATCGCCCAGTCGCTGACTGGTGGTGTCTTGTTTGGGTAAATAGTGCCGTCGGCGCGTATCGATGCTCACGCTTCCTGCTGGGCTATTTTGTAGGGTGCGGAAAGTGGCGTTGGTGACAGGAGCGCGTGCGCCCAAAATGACTAAGGTATTGCCTGCTTCTACCCAGGTTTTTTGTGGGTCTCCTAAGACGGGTGCTTGGAGGTCACTATTAATTTGTAATAAGGTTGTTTTTTCTTGCGTAGCAGCATTTTGGGCCAGTTGCTCGAATGGCTGCTGCCAACGTTGAATCGGTGTGCCGCGATCGGCCATGAAGCTGTACCAAGCACCGTAGCCATCGGGAGCACGGCTATAGGTGGAACCACTGCGGGAGACATTTTGAGTTGGAGCTGCTAGCAGCGTCAGTAATACGATCGCCCCAATCATCAGGGCTCCCAGCCACAATTGCCGCCGTGAGAGATTTTGAGAAAGATTCATGCCGTTGGGCTCCCCGCAGCAACAAGGCTGGCAATCTGGCGATAAGCCTGCTGACAACGATGGAAGATCTCTGGCGAAATCACCGCATTGTTGAACCGGAATTGTTCGTGAGTCTGAATTAACAGTTGGTATAGCTGAGCTTGGGGAAAATGCTGAACGAGCTGCCAATATTCACCATCGGTGCGACTCGCTTCTAAGGGCACTAAGTTGGCTTCACTCAGATATTGCAGCAAGGCAAAATACAACGCTTGAAAGGCTTCTGGGTAATTGCCTTGGCGTTGGTAGTCCTGCGATCGCTGAAACCAACCCGCTGCATTGAGTTGGCTGACTTGAGCATTGGTGAGCGGACGAACGCTTTGTTGCTGTAGCCAAGCGGGTAACTTTAGGGTGTGGAGCGAGGGCAAAAAAGTTTGCAACAACTGCCACGCGATCCAAAGGACACAAAATCCTACAAGCAGCCAAAAGACAACTTGGACCAAGGATTCAAGGGCATCAGTTAACCAACTGGGTAAAGGCTGTGGGGTTTGGCGATTGGGTTGAACCGAGAGCTTGTTCAGTTGCAGCTCGATCCACTCTCCCACTTGCCGGAACGACTGCTGGACCTGCCAGCCAATGTTAGTCTTCTCAAAGGAACCTGTTGGCATGAATGCATACCATTGGGAAAGAAACGGTGCGGTTTTGCCCTATTATCAACGATTCCTGAGCTTTGGCCTATGGGCGCTGCAACTTCAAGGGGCGATCGCTCAGAAGTGTAGGTAATTGATACAAATTCTTGCGATTCACCGGACCCTGTTTAACTAGCTCTGTAAGTATAAGATGACCATTTATTTCTACAAAGTTAGCGATCCCTACGGCTGTTTTTCCAACTTTTCTCCGCATCCCATTGCTATTGCTGATCAGACTTGGACCACAGTTGAACATTACTACCAGTCCCAAAAATTTGTGGGAACGGAGCATGAGCCTTTGATTGCCACCATTCAAGCGGTAAAAACGCCTGAAGAAGCGGCAGCTTTGGGACGCGCTCGCTGTCGTAGTGTCCGAAAAGATTGGGAGCAAGTCAAAGCAGAAATTATGTATCAAGCAGTTTTGCAAAAGTTTCTGACTCATTTAGATATTCAGGCTGTTTTGCTTTCGACCCATGAAGCTTTGATTGTGGAGGATTCACCCACCGATTACTATTGGGGCTGTGGATCTCAGGGGACAGGACAAAATCAACTCGGTAAAATTTTGATGCAAGTTCGTCAAGTCATTCGCCAACCCGTGACTGGTAAATAAACCGAAAAACGCTACCACGAGTAAATAGAGTTTTTGCTCTATAGATAGGGTTAAATTAGACACTCAAAATATGGATTTTTATTGATTTTTTCTAGATAAGCTTTAAATGCTTCTACCGATGCTGGTTGCGGTAAAAAAAAGCAAAAATACCACTAGACCTTTTTTGCTCTTTTCAGTCTCAGCAGTTCTTCAGTCACTAAGTAGAGAAAATGCAAGAAATGCAGGATTTACGACTCAATGTAGATCATTTAGGTCAAGAGGTTTTACTCCATAAAATCACCACCTGCATTCGGCAATCTCTGGAATTACAGACAATTTTGAGCGCAACGGTTCGAGAAATGCGATCGTTTCTCAGAACAGATCGCGTCATGATCTATCGGTTTCATGCCGATGAAAGTGGCGAGGTAATTGCGGAGTCAATTGAGGGCGATCGCCTGCCTTCCCTGCTGGGGCTTAACTTCCCCGCTGATGATATTCCGCCCCAGGCGCGGGAATTGTTCTTAAAAGCGCGGCAACGCTCCATTGTCGATCTCGCCTCCGAGCAGATTGGTTTCAGCCCCCTCGATCATCCAGAAACTGGGGTGCCGCTATCCAGAGACGATATTCGCTACCGTCCCGTAGACCCCTGCCACGCCGCCTATTTAACGGCAATGGGGGTGAAGTCCTCCTTAGCGGTGCCCATTTTGCACCAAGATGTGCAGACCCAGCATGGCGAACCGATTTTATGGGGGCTGTTGGTTTCCCACCATGTTGAGCCTCGGAAAATTACTGAGTCGGAACTGCATGTTGTGCAGCAAGTGGCGGATCAAGTGTCGATTGCGATCGCCCAGGCAGAGTTATTACGGCGAGCGAGAGCCCAAGCTGAAAAAGAAGCCAGTATCAATCAGATTGCAACCCTGCTGCATACCTTACCAACGTTGCAAATCCAAGCGGCTTTAGAACGCGCGGTCGTTGTGTTACGCGGCTCAGGCGGCAGACTTTACACGGCTGATCCTAAGACGGCTCAGGTCGATACCGTAATTCTCTGGGGCAGCCAGCCGCAGCTACCTGGACCAGCAGAAACTGGGGTCATTGAGCAAAGTCCCCTATGGCAGCAGTATTTTCAACCGACCGGAGCACTCGCCGAGCCTGAGAAACTGCGGTGTGTGACTGACCTCTACAAAGAGCCACAGCTACGGGTCTTAGCGCCAGCGTTTCAAGCGACTCAAATTCGGGGGTTGTTGGTAGTGCCGCTACGGTATCGCCAGCAATTTTTGGGCTACCTGAGCATTTTTCGCGATGCGATCGAAACCGAAACGATGTGGGCAGGGCAGTTTGATCCTGATCAACGGCAGTTCCAGCCTCGTAACTCCTTTGCCGCCTGGCGCGAATTGAAACGGGGGCAAGCCTTGCCTTGGACCCCAGAAGACTATGATTTGGCCGTGGCTGTAGGCGATCACTTTGCGATGGCGATTCAGCAGCAGCAGTTGTATCAGCAAGTGCAGGATCTCAATGTCACCCTAGAATCCCAGGTGCAACAACGCACGACAGAGCTAGAGCAAGCCTTGGAGTCTGCTAGCCTGTTGCGCCAAGTCAGTGACCAAATTCGTAGCACCCTGGATTTACCCACCATTTTGCAAACGATTGTGCGAGAAGTGCGCGGTTTGCTCGATACCGATCGCGTGGTGATCTACCAATTTGTTCGTGGGTGGCAGGGCAAGATCGTAGTTGAAGAAGTGGCAGGGAAGTGGAATTCAATTCTGCATGAGATTTATGCCGATGAATGTTTCCCCACAGAGCACGCCAGCCTATACCAGCGCGGTCGGATTCGTGCGATTAGGGATGTCCAGCAATCTAACTTGCAGGCTTGTCATATTGAGTTTTTGGGCAAGCTGCAAGTGCAAGCCAACTTGGTCGTGCCGATCCGCATGGGTGAGCAATTGTGGGGCTTGTTGATCGCTCATGAATGTCGAGGCTCGCGCCTATGGCAAGAATTTGAAATTGAATTGCTCGAACAGTTAGCCGATCAAGCGGCGATCGCTATCCAACAGGCGGAGCTATACGAGCAAAGCTGTGCCACGGCGGCAATGGCAACGGCGCAAGCAAAACAGATTGAGCAAGCCGCCGAACAACAGCAAGCCTTATTTGAGGTGATCACCAAAATTCGCGAGTCGCTCGATCTGCAAACGATATTCCAAGCGACTGCGAGAGAAGTGCGTCAACTCCTGAATGTCGATCGTGTGGGAGTGTTCCGATTTGAGCCAGAGTCTCACTACCAAGATGGAATTTTTGTCTCGGAAAGTGTGTTGCCCGGTTTCACCTCGGTTTTGGCGCTCAAAATTCATGACCATTGCTTTGGCGAGCAATATGCCCCGTTCTATCGCCAAGGCCGTATTCAGGCAGTGCCCGATCTGTCTAGTGCGGGTTTAAGCGACTGCCACCTGAAAGTTCTGGAGCAGTTTCAGGTCAGAGCTAATTTGGTCGTGCCCCTCATTCGAAGCGATCAACTTTGGGGTTTGTTGTGTGTGCATCAATGCTCGCAGCCCCATGATTGGACGACAGCTGAGATTGAGTTTGTGACTCAAATTGCCGCTCAGTTGGGGGTAGCGATTCAACAAGCAGAACTACTCACCCAAACGCAGCACCAGACTGTGCAGTTGGCTCAAACCCTACACGAGCTGCAACAAACCCAAACCCAACTGATTCAAACCGAGAAAATGTCGAGCCTGGGGCAGTTGGTCGCAGGCGTGGCCCACGAAATCAACAACCCTGTCAATTTCATTTACGGCAATGTTAGCTATGCCAGTGAATATACCAAGGAACTACTGACCCTGCTCCATTTGTATCAGCAGCACTATCCCAATCCGGAGCGTCCGATCCAAGCGTATGCCGAAGCGATCGATTTCGATTTCTTAGCAGCTGACTTGCCGAAGATGTTGTCCTCCATGAAGATTGGAGCCGATCGCATTCGCCAAATTGTTCTGTCGCTGCGGAATTTCTCGCGCTTAGATCAAGCTGAGAAAAAACCTGTAGACATTCATGAAGGCATTGATAGCACCTTAATGATTTTGCAGCATCGCTTTGGCTTAGCGAATGATCCGTTGGCGATCAAAGTGGTGAAGCACTATGGCCTCCTGCCGTTGGTGGAGTGCTATGCGGGTCAGCTCAACCAAGTGTTCATGAATATTCTGAGTAATGCAATTGATGCGATCGCCAATGACAATCAACAACGTCTTGCGGCAGGCACACCCACCAATCCCGGACTGATTAAAATCGAAACCGAACTAGCTCAGCTGGAAAATAGTGAAGTCTCCCATGTGTTGATTCGCATCAGTGACAATGGCCCTGGGATGCCAGAAGCAGTGCGATCGCGAATTTTTGACCCCTTCTTCACCACCAAACCTGTCGGTCAAGGAACAGGACTAGGCTTATCCATCAGCTACCAAATTGTGGTGGAGAAACATAGCGGCATCCTCAAATGCGAATCGCAACTGGGACAAGGCACCCAGTTCTGGATTGAGATTCCACTGCGGTAAGGCTCATTTGCTCCAGTCGCGATCGCGTCTTCAGGCACCTAACCCCCAGCCCCTTCCCTCAGGGAAGGGGAGCTAGCTACATTACCGCTTCCACTCCGCGATCGCTTTTTGAGCGGCGGCATAAGCGGGTGTTCCCGGTGGAACTAGGGCTGCTGTTTGTAAAGCTGCCTGAATTCGTCCACGAGAGGCTCGTAGTTCTGCCATGCCCAAGATGATATTGCTCCATTCGCCGCTGAGCCGTTGGGCCTCTAAGTATCCGGGTTGGCCTGCGGGGATACGACGCACCGCCGCGATCGCCCGACTGTAGGAAGAAGCTTCACCACGCTGCAATAAACCCTGGGCTTGGTCAATAATGGCTTGATTGGCTTTCTGTTGCTGGGTTTTCTGTTGCCATTGGGCGATCGCTTTTTGTGCTTGACCGTAAACAGCCGCGTTGTTTTTGGGCACCAAACGCGCCGTTTGAATCGCCTCATTAAATTGGCCTTGCTTCGCCCGACCCTCTGCTAAGTCCAAAATTACCTGGCTCCAGCGTTGGATGTCTTGCTGGGCTTGGTCATAAAGTGGCTGACCTGGCTTAATTTTGCTAGCTTGTGCGATCGCCTGATTAAACCGCGAGGCTTGGTTCGGTCTAATGGTGACTCTGGCTTGTTCTAGTAAATCTTGATTGGCCCGTTGCTCTGCCTGGGCTTTAAGATTGCGGTATTGAGCATTTTGCTGATTCGCTGGCACCTGGTTCAACAAGCGCAGCGCTTCTTGGGATTTTTGCTGTTGCAGCGCCGTTTGGGCTGCGGGTAGCAATTGCTCAGGTGGCAAATTTACAGTAGTAGTTGTGGCTGGAGCGCTGGCCACAGAGGTATCTGGGCTGGAAGTAGGACTTGCGGCTGGAGAAGTAGTGGCAGTTGGAGCAGTGGTGGGCGTTGCAGACGTGGCAGCAGTCGTCGGCGTGGAGTTAGTAGATTGGGCAGCAGAATTCGTCGTGAGCTGAGCAGAGTTAGTAGTCTGAGCAGGGGGAGAAACGACAGGTGTAGGAGTTCCTTGGCCTGTAAACGCTGGCAAATTGCGAATAATCACCCCTGCGAACAGGAACGCTGCAATCAGCCCTCCCCAAACCAATAACCGTCGCCAAAACACGCCATCTGGAATTTCTGGTATAGCTGGATCTTCCGCTGGGTGGGAGGGAGTTTGAGCGCTAGAGTTACTAGGTTCTTTTGAGGGGGGATTTGGCTGTTGAGTCAATTCTTTTAAAGCTTGGTGAGGGGTACGGCTGGAGTGGTCTGATGTAGCTGAGGGTAGCGTTGAGATACCACCTGCGGGCGATCGCGCTTCAGAGAAGTAGTTGGGGCGAGAGGCATCTGAGTTAAGAGCAGCCATTGTCTCTGTAGGTTCAGCAGGGTGACTGAACGCATCCCAGGCATAAGCCGTTGTCATGGTGTGAGGTAAAATTCCCTGCTGCACTTTTTCGGGCGGATTCACGACCACCACCGGATGCTGGGCAGGCTGCCAATGATGCTCGGCCAGTTCTGGTAGGCGATCGCGCAAAAAGGCATCTAGATCGACCAGAGTGTCGCACTTACCAGAGCGCAATCCTTCCAGCAAAGCAGCGGTGAAACAACCGTGGCGCAAGTTCACAGTTTCGTGGGAGAACTCACCAGGTTCACAGGAAAGAATCGTGGCAAGGTTGAGTCGGCGGGCCACTTCTAGGGTCTGGGTGCTTAACACTTCATCGAATTGAATGCCTTGAGTGCGGTTCATATCCAAAACCACCAGAGCGGTTTCGGCGGCAGTGGCGGCAAACTGCTCCAGCAGCGATCGCACCGCGATCCCAGTGCCAGGAATATCGGCTGGATCACCATCAATAGGCATTAAGTAGTCTTGCCCCTGATAGACAGCGCCATAACCACTAAAGAAACACCACACTAAGTCGCCCGGTTGCACAAATCGCTGGCAGAAATGAGCGACCCAAGCTTGTACCGTTGCCTGGGTCGGATATGTGGCCCGCTCTGCTCTAGGAGATGAAGTGTCCGTGAGCAGTAAGCACTGATCAAATGGAAAGCCCGCTTCTTCGATCCAAAAATCATGCAGCGCTTGAGCGTCCTGCTGGGCATACCTCAAAGGCTGCAAGAACTGATATTGATTGATACCAATCGCGATCGCCCAGTGTTTCACCATGCTGAGTGCCCCAGATTCCTACTAGCCAGATTCTTACTAGATAGTGTGCCCAGAAGGTTGCGTCAATAAATATAAGCGCCACCTTCTGTTTTTAATCAACTCAAATAGCATGTTGTTAGTTGTAAAGATGAGAAGTAGGATAACTTTCTTAGAAAATTGAGTCATTCTACAAAGTCATTAAATTGACCTAGATCACATCTCTGGAGAGATGAAAATAATACAGTCTCGCTCCTTTCCTACAACACTGCTGAATCACAGAAACGATAAATTTAGCAATAGAAAGAAAATTGATAAAATTCCGTCTATAGTCTAGGTTAATTCTGCTTCATTATGGATTAAATTTCTAATGACTGATGGGATTTGTTAAACCAACTCCAGTGACTGATGATTGAGTAATCTGGCTGAGTGATTGCGTAAGGAGCTAGCAGCAAATATGCGAGAGTTTTACCCGTTTTCCCTTCGTTTTTCACCACTCCCGCAACTTCTGAGCTTTGTGACCTGCTGTGGATTGGCGGGTAGCGTTTGGCTCTCTCAAGCTGCGATCGCCCCACCAGCGGCTCAAGCTTACACCGCCAGAGTGGACGTGGCTCTGGACCGTCGCACTGGGGAAAGCTACGAAACTCTTTTGCGCCGAGCCGAAGCTGCCGCCAGAGCTGCTGCCCAGCGAGGTTTCGATCGCGACATTCTGGCAACTCAAGTGTCTGTCATCGTAACCGCTCAAAGTGAAGGCTCGATCGTGCCCTTGCTGAATCTAGATGTCAGCCGTACTCAATGGCGCAGCCGTCCTGACCCGCAGCGTTGGGCAACTTATTTCCGCACGTCTCAAGCCTTATTGCGCTTAAACCAAGGCGTGGCTGAAGAGACAGCACCCGCTCAACCAGCCGCTCCCCCACCTTCTCCGGCTGTGCCTTCGCAACCAACTACTGTGCCCGTGGCTCCAGCTCCAGGTTTGCCAGGAACACAGCTTCCAGCAGGGAGTGGCACCCCTGGTACACAAGCCACTCCAGGCACCGGGACTGGCACGACTGGCACAGGAGCAGGTACAGGGACCACTGTTCCTGGCGGTCCGGGTACAGGCACAGGCACGGGTACTGGAGGTGGCACGGGCACAGGGACAACCGGACCTGGAACTAGCGGCACAGGCACGGCTGCTCCTGCTGGCACAGGCACGACTGGGACGGGAACAGGTGTGGGCACAGGAGCAGGGACTGGTACTGATACTACGGTTCCAGGTACCGTTCCGGGAACAGGCACAGGAGCTAACACTGGTAACAGAACTGGCACTGATACTACCGTTCCTGGCAGTGTACCTGGCACCGGAACAGGTGTGGGCACAGGCACCGGAACAGGTGTGGGCACAGGCACCGGAACTGGCACTGATACTACGGTTCCAGGTGGGGTCACAGGCACCGGAACAGGGACTGGTAGTACTCAAACAACGCCAGCAGGTTCTGGTACTTCTACTCCTGGAGCTAACACAACGCCTGGAAACCAGGGAACTGTAATCACAACCCCGACGGGTCAAGTTATTACGCCAGGAGTGCCAGCGACTGGAACGGTAGTACCTGGTGGAACGACTACAGCTCCTAATACAGGAACAACTACAACAACTCCTGGTGGAACGACCACAACACCCAATGGCAGCTCTTTTACTATTACGACGCCTAGTGGACAGGTGCTGACACCTACTACACAACCTGATGGCACCACAGCCCCAACTCGATGAGTCCAAGGTGTCACTTCGCTTTAGCCAGCGATGAATGCAAGATCGCCAATAAACTCTAGGAGACTGGGTTTAAATTGCGGAGTCATGCCCTACAATAGGAGGGTTGTCTAAAAATTGCGATCGCAGCACGGACTAGCATGGCTGTTCCTAAGAAGAAAACATCCAAGTCTAAGCGAGATATGCGGAAAGCGACCTGGAAGCGCAAAGCAGCGTTGCAGGCTCAAAAAGCACTCTCTCTTGGCAAATCAATTTTGACCGGGCGTTCTAAGGGCTTTGTCTATCCCAGTGACGAAGAAGGGGAAGATGAAGAGTCTTAAACTGCAACCTGTTGCAGATGGATTCATGATGG
>DATNPE010000615.1:0-5338 GCA_036703355.1 Allocoleopsis sp.
CGCAATGATGCTCATCGGGGTTAAGAGTGGCAGCCGTTTGTCAGGCAGTTCTACCGTCTCGTAGGCGATCGCCGTTACACCAGAACTAATCAGATGCTCGGTCAGGTCGCGATCGGCTGCCAAATGTAGGTAGGTAAACAGCAATTGGCCTTTTTGCAAGAACTGGTACTCTGGTGCCAACGGTTCTTTGACCTTAATCACCAATTCCCGATTCCAGGCGGCCTCTGGGCTGGGAACAATTTCTGCCCCAACTTTCACATAATCCTCATCGCTAAACCCGGCGCCAACCCCCGCTTGCGTCTCCACAAAAACGCTGTGCCCATTCTCGATCAGGACGCAGGCACTACTCGGACTCAACCCCACTCGGAATTCTTGGTCTTTCGTTTCCTTAGGAACGCCAATTTCCATACGAAGCCTCGCAATAGCTTATGCTTCTAGCTTAAGCTGGTGGCAAAAGTAGCTGGGGATCAAAGCAGTGAGGGAGCTAGAGCGATCGCGAATAAATGGCTACCTCTAAGGATGAGTTGACGCTAGGCCAGTCCTCCCTACAATAGATGAAAGAGGTAAAGAATTGTAAACTGCGCTGAGTAGTGCTCAAAACTTCTAACTTCAGGTGTAAGCCTTTAGTCAGGTTGTTCCAACCCTCTTGACCCTTTGGCTGAATTAATAGAATTGTCGTCAATTTCTTTAAAGCAATGACTCCAGTACAACCCACTACCACTCCTAAATTGGCTGAACCTAAAATTGGCTTTACAGATTATGCAGAACGTTTAAATGGTCGAGCTGCCATGCTGGGTTTCGCGATCGCCGTGGCAATTGAATATGTGACAGGGCAAGGAGTGTTGACCTGGCTAGGGCTGCGCTAAACTTGTAGCTTTCCCAGTTCTGGCCCTCAGCAGATGTTGACTAAAAATTCAGCGCCATAAAGATCAAGCCGATTAAGAAGTGGAGGCTGGTTTACGGCGGAACTGGGAAATTTAAAGTGAAGAGATGATAAAGCGTAGTGAAAGTACCTAAGGCTTAGGTTTGATTTTTATATAATTCGGCATAAGTTTCGGAATAGGTTTCAATCAAATGAGTTTAAATTAGAAGTAAGAACTAAAGTGACTACGTAACTTTCTAACTGTTTTGCTTCATTTAAAACTCTAAACTTCTTGATACGTTGAGCCAGAGAAATACTGTGATGAATGCTGTATGGCCTCGGTTCTTGAGGGCGGCTTACCGTAAGGAGCCGATCTCAAGTTTTATTGTTACGGTTGGCGCTGTGGATGCTGCGATCGGTGGGCTGGATAGCCGCTGGTCTCTGTTTAGTTTTGGTCTAGGAACGGTGGGGTTGGCGATCGCCCTACGTTGGTGGCTGATGCACCGCCAGCAAGAGGAGCAATCGGAGCAAGTCCCGCAATATTACTTACCCCCCCGCTCCTCTCGTCAGCAATTGCCCATCCTGTCAGTGCCGAAGAAAAATCCTCCCTCCCATTGAGCTGATTTTCTCTTCGTTGCCACACCATTGACTCACGCAACAGCGGAACGTTCTGAAGCTGCTGCTCGTCTATTGGAGCGTTTAGCTCGCGATCGCTTGGCTTTCATGAAGCAAACCCAAAATTTGGGCAGCGCTGAAGTGGAAGGCACCTGCTTTTGAGTGAGTATGGTCTAGGGCGATCGCCTCTTTGCCCCCATATTGAACTGAACTATGAAACACCCCACTCCTAGCTTTCCTCTGCGTGTATTCCTGCATCAGCGGTTGGTGTGGGGAGCAATTTGCCTCGGCGTCTGTTCCACCCCAGTAGTTGCCATTAGCCAAGTGCCTGCATCTGCTGCCGAGAAAGCTGATGTCGCCGCTACCACAACAACTTCCCCTGTCAGTACTAACTGGAGACAACCTCATTTGGTGCGGACCCTGAAAGGGCATAAAGGAGCGGTTGACTCTCTCGTGTTTAGTCTGGATGGGCGCACGTTGTTTAGTGGTGGTAGTTACAACGACGCTCGGATTAAAGTTTGGAATCTCCAACGGGGCCGCGAGGCGATGACGTTGCGAGTGCATCAGACAATGGTCGCAGCACTAGCGATGACGCCAGACGGGCAGACTTTAGCTAGTGGTGGTACTGACTATATTTTGAATCTTTGGAATCTGAAGACCAAACAATCGACTCGTATTTTCTTAGATCACTCCAGCCACATCTTGGCCCTGGCAATTAGTCCTGATGGTAAAACTTTAGTCAGTGGCGGTTTAGATGGCATTAAACTCTGGGATCTACAGAGGCAACGCCCCCGATATACCCTGGCGGATGAGCGACATGAGGTGCACGCTCTAGCCATCAGTCCTTCTGGGCAATACTTAGCCAGTGGAGAAGACAATGGCGTTGTCAAACTGTGGGATTTGGCTACAGGCCAACTATTGCAAACCCTATCAGGCCATACAGGAGTGGTTGACTCTCTCACCTTTACTCCAGATAGTGGCGCTCTCATCAGTGGCAGCCGAGATGCGACGATTAAAGTCTGGAGCCCAGCAACAGGCGCATTGTTGCAAACGCTAGCTGGTCATACCAATTGGGTCACAGATATTGCAGTAAATCCAAATGGCAAGATTTTAGCTAGTGCAGGTCGAGATGCAGTTAGACTTTGGAACCTGGAGACCGGGGAATTGATCAATACCCTGACTGAACATGCCGATTGGGTGCAGTCAGTGGCTTTTAGCCCAGATGGCCAAACGCTAGCAAGCGGTGGCTCTGACACCTTGATTCAAATTTGGCGAGATGGAGCCTTACCAGCTACTCAAGCGACTACGAAATAAGTAGATGCGATCGCCCAACCAATTATCAGATAGCCCTTAAGCACATAAAAAAATCGGGGAAGGAACACTAGGCTCTCTTCCCCGATTTTTTGGATTGTTTTGGTCTTTAGCTTCGCTCTGCTCTTTGAGCTTTTTGCGTAAGACTTGCATTTGCTTTTTGCGTTGTCTCTGGCGAGCTGAACCGCCTTTACCCTTGGAGTTTCGACCCTCCCGGCGCGGTGACTCCCACCGTTTCAGACGTTGAGCCATATTAGGTACCTAGTGAAATTATATGGGCGGGGAGAGACTCGAACTCTCACGGCCGAAGCCGCCACATTTTGAGTGTGGTGCGTCTACCAATTCCGCCATCCGCCCTTGGATGAAGCTTCATCATTATAGCCATTACTTTTTCCGTTTTGCAATAGATTCTGGTAAGTTTTACTGCCAGCCCAGCGATCGATCTCTCTAGCCCGAATCACGGGGACGGGATGGGTCAGCGGGGCTACTTGAGCCTGCTTCAGCAACTCACCAAGATCGCTATTGCTAATGTCGTCATAGGAGCGGGCCTGAGCCATGAAAGCATCCAAATTTAGCTTGGCGGCTAAGGTCGGTGAACCGCCTGTCAGCTTCATCAGCAAGGAAGCCACTACTTTCGGGTCTTGAGTGACTAGGAGGGCGGCGCGATCGCAAGTGAATTCAGCACAGCGAACCCACTCTAAAATTTGCGACTGCAAGGTTTGGGCAATCACACCCCCCAACGTGGGCAGTTGTCCCGCTGCTAGCACCATGATGTTGGCGAGGGTTAAATAAACCCCGTGGTCACACTTCAAGTGCCCTAACTCATGGGCAATCACGGCTTGAATTTCCTCGTCAGTCAGCAACTCCAGCAGCGAGGTATGAACCACAATAAAAGGCTGCCGCCCTCGAATGGCGAAGGTGTAGGCATTGGGTACTGGATGCTGCCGCACATAAAGCTGAGGCACTTCCAGATCGAGAATTTGGCAAGCTTCCAACAGCAGTTGATGGAGGTGAGGCAACTGCTGTTCGCTGACCAAAATACTAGAAGCAATATTGTCGAGGTAAAAAACTTGTTCAGCGAGTGGTCCTAGCAAGCTCCGAATAATCAAGTCCAACCCAGGCAATTGCTTGAGGGCTTGGGTAGCCTCTAAGTCGAGAGGATGACGGAATTGGTCTGCTTTCAAGCCAATTAAAGGAGTCTTGGTAGGAGACATGCTGACACAGCCGCGAGGAGTGGAATCGAGACAAATCATTGGACCGATCGCATCCAAATTAGAGCCGCGATCGCCCATCATCGTCACACCGCTAGTATAACGAGATTGCCCTCAGCTTGCGGAGTACACAAACCAAGGGCAACAAATAGAGGCAGTGATTTAGCCTCAGTGAGGCAATGGTGACGTAGCGTTAATTGGGTGCAACTGGGGTGAGCGGAGCTACCTCAGATTCTGGACTGGAATCTCCTTGAATCCGCTGTAGCTTCACACCCAATTGCTGAAGCTTCGTGTCCAGGTTCTCGTAACCGCGATCGAGATGTTGTAGTCCTTGAATCGTGGTTTTGCCTTCTGCTGCCAAAGCCGCTAGAACTAATGCTGCTGAAGCTCTCAGGTCTGTTGCCACTACAGGGGCACCCGAAAGCATGGGTACACCTCGAATAATGGCATGGTTGCCCTTAACCCGAATATCTGCGCCCATCCGATTTAGTTCAGCCACGTGACGAAGGCGATTCTCAAACACCGTTTCTGTGACGATGCTGTCTCCTTCACTCACAGTCAGCAAAGCCATAAATTGAGCTTGCATGTCTGTGGGGAAACCAGGATAGGGCAGGGTTTCAATATCAGTGGCAACTAGGCCAGACCCCGAACTAATCCGCAAGCGGTTGGGTGCTTCTGGCGTGATCAAAGCGCCGATCGCCCGCAACTTAGCAATCACCGCCGTTAAATGGTCGGGAATAATGGGAGACAGGCTGATCTCAGACTGAGTAATCGCACCTGCCACCAAAAAGGTTCCTGCCTCAACCCGATCCGGAATAATGGAGTAGTCCGTCGAGTGTAAGCTGGGCACCCCAGAAATCACAATGGTTTTGGTGCCTGCACCGCGAATTTTGGCTCCCATCGCCCGACAGAAGTTAGCCAAGTCAACCACTTCGGGTTCTTGAGCCGCGTTTTCTAAGATGGTTTCCCCATCTGCTAGCGTCGCAGCCATCATCAAGGTTTCTGTGGCCCCAACGCTGGGATAGTCTAGATAGATTTTGGCTCCCTTGAGGCGGCGGCTTGGTCCGCTGACGTAAGCATTAACGGTCCCATGATCAATATGAACATCAGCCCCCATTGCTTGCAGACCCCGCACATGGAGATCTACAGGACGAGCACCAATGGCACAGCCACCAGGGAGCGGCACACGAGCCACACCCAAACGAGCGAGTAAAGGGCCAATCACAAAGAAGCTAGCTCTGAGTTGGCTCACCAGTTCATAAGGTGCTTTAGACTGACCAATATGACTGGCATTGATATCGAGTACGTCGCCCTGTCGCGTCAGTTTGACACCTAGAGA
>DATNPE010000616.1:0-7141 GCA_036703355.1 Allocoleopsis sp.
AGCACGCAAAGTTCGCAATTCTGTTTCTAAACTCTCGACACGCTGGAGAAGTTTTTGGTTGGCTTCCATCAAACTGTGGGTTTGGCTGTTGAGATGTGGATCGCTTTCCCACCAGTTGATGCCAATCTCCTTCGCCTTGTCTACCGAGGAGATTAAGAGACGAATCCGAATGCTCAGCAGCTCTGTAGAGCCAACCGAAACGGAGATATCTCCTGCAATCACAATGCCTTTGTCCAACACTCGTTCTAGAACATCGGCTAAAGTTGAGCCTTGCGTAGCTGTGGCGATCGCACCACGGTTAGAACTGCTAGGGGCGGGCATTTGGGGGAAAGTAGTCACGGTGGGGCATCCTTAGGAAGTGACGTAGAGACGGTTGTTCCGTTGAGCTAGAATTCCCTTTTGGGCTAGGGAACGTAACGCATTCACCGCCTGAAAACGATTCATACTTAAGGCTGCTTCAATTTCTGAAACTCGTGCACCATCGGCTTGACGTAGATAGGTGTAAACTTCTGCCTCATCCAAGCCAAGTTGATCTCGGTCGCTCACTTCAGCTTCCGCGATCGTTGCTGCCGAAGGTTCTGAAGTTGTCACTGCTTGAGATTCTGCAGCTTTGCGGGTGGTAGGCTCCGTAGCAATGGAAGTTGCCGCGATCGTGGCAGTGCGGGATTGGCTGTTGTGAGTGACTGGCTCAATCGCTTTAGGTTCGCGGCAAACCAATTCGTTCAGGAGTTCCCACAGGAGGGGGGTAGATTCTTGAAGTGGCAAGTTAGTGCGGGAGAGCAGCACATCCATACAGATGTCACGGAAGTCTGCATCCTCTACCATGATAGGGATACTGTGCTCTTGGCAAACTTTGGCGATCGTGATGCAAGAGCGCAAACCAGAAGACTTATCCGTGCCAGATTTGACTCGAAACGCTTTGACAAGACGGGTGATCAGCAGAGCACTTTCTCGCTCAATCTCAGTTTTCTGCACTAGAATCTCTTGTTGCGTCAACTCATCTGGCTCTGGCATGTTGATGGTGACGAGGCGATCCATCAGAGCATCCTGGGTAGAGTGCACGCCGCAGTATTCTTCTGGGTTAGAGGTGAAGATGGCGCGGAACTGCGGATTTACCCGTACATATTCCGGGCGATCGCCGCTCGGTGGTAGCGCTAAGATCTTTTCTTCTAGAGCCGAGAGTAAAACGTTGTTGACTTCAGGGCGAGAGCGGTTGAATTCGTCATAAACTAGGGTGAACCCTTCTCGGCAGGCGAGAGTGAGGCGAGAGTCTACCCAGTTCTGCTTCAGTTCATCTTCAACTTTGACGACGCTGTGGATGAAGTTATCAACGACTTTCTTGCGGGTATAACCCAACTGATTGCCGATCAGGTCCGAGGTTTTAAACTCGTCATCGCCAAACACCAACATGATAGGCCGACTCAGCAGGTCAGCCAAATGTAGGGCCAGTGTGGTTTTACCTGTACCCGCAGGACCGCGCAGATGCACTGAAAAACCAGATTGTAAATAGCGCAAAGCTCTGGTGGCAACACGCTCGACGGAGGGAGTGCTGACAAATCGACGGGGGCGGGCTTGTAGAACAGTACTCACAGGTTAAATTCCTCCTGGGTGTAATAGACGCGATCGCGCTGCGTAATTAAACCTTTGGTGATTAAGGAACGAAGCACATCCACTGCTTGAATGCGATTGATCTCTAGGGCGGTTTCGAGTTCTACTAATCGCGCTCCTTGAACTTCATGCAGGTAGTTATAAACTTCTTTTTCGATTTCCACCGCCACAGATTGAGCAGCAGGAATCGGAGCACTAGTAGGCTCTGGGTTTGCCCTCTCCCCCATCCCCTCTCCCGTGGGAGAGGGGTGCCGCAGGCGGGGTGAGGGTTGGTTCGGATTGATTGAATTTGATTGATGATTTGTATTTAAATCTGCGCCCCAAACAGAAGCTCGCAAGTTGGTGCAGTATTCCTGAAGCTCAGTGCGAAACTGGCCGAAGCGTTGGAATAGGGCTGTAACATCAGCTTGGCGATCGCTTCTACTTTGGCTCAGCGTTTGTTGTAGTTGTTGAGCCCGCTCCTGGCGCAGTAGTTCTAGCTCCCATAAGTAGCTCTGCACATCAGCACTCAGCTTTTCAACAAAGGTCGTGAGTTCTTTGGCTTGTTGAGTTCGCATCAGAACCCGCCGCTGCTGGTGGGCAGACAATAGTGCTTGAGTGTTGTGTTGCAGCGTCGCTAGTTGGGTTTGGGTTTCTTGGCGCAGCAAAGTCACGCTGACATTGAGCTCTGAGTGAAATTGGCGCAGATCTTGAGCCAACTGCTCAGCCATCAGCGATCGCTCGATTGCGGTTAGCGACAAAAATTCGCTGGTTTGCTGTTGCAGCTTCTGGGCGAAACTATCGAGTTGTGCAACCAATTCTTCGGCCTGGACTTGCCGCTCTAGCTGGCTATAAGCCAAAAAATTCTGAGTTTCTTGTTTCAACGCCTGGATGGACTGTTGCAGTTGCAGGCGGAACAAATGTTGGTTGGCTTGCCAGAGCTCACTCTCTTCAGTTAGATCAGCGCGAAAAGCAGCGAGGGTGTTGTGAACCTGGGCTGCCCGAACTTGGCGTTGCTGTCGCGTTGCTGCTAGAGCTGCTTGTACCTGTTGCTGGCGCTGAGCTAGTTGCTGCTGGCGTTGCCGCCGCTGTTCTTGCCATAGATGTCTCAGAGCAACCATTGAGAGTTTCCTTCTACAAGCTCAAAGATGTCAACGAAAAGAATGGGGAGTCAAGCGAGACCCCCCACCAATATTTTTTAGGAAGCAGGAACCGCAGCTTGAGTGGTCAAGCCAACTGCTTCAGCGTACTTCAAGTAGGTTTCAACAGACGCAATCACAACACGAGCTTCGACAGCTAGAAGTTCAATTCCTACTAAGGAAACGCGGACCCAAGCGTCAACAACAATACCTTTGTCGAGGATGCGGTCGATTACTTCAGCCAAGCTAGAGGAAGAGTTTACTTTTTCAACAGCCATGATGATTTCCTAGGTGTATTAATTAATGATTTTCCGGGGCCTGAAACACCACAGCCTTCTCACAGCAAGGTTTTGATGAGGATGTGGGTACAAGGCTAGAATAGGTATTTAATGTGCCAAAAAGGCCAGCATAAACACGGAAAATCTGACTCAGCAATTTTTGCTGTTGAGAGAAGTACTGAGGTCAATAAATTAAGTTCAGAAAAATTCTGAGATCGGCTCACTCGACCTTGCGATCGCTCTGCTGCATTCCACCAAAGAATTTTAACTCATTGGATTAATTAACTATGTATTAAAAACTAGGAATTTATAACTAGGAAATAATATAAACTTCATCATATTTTTGTTCACATAAGTTGATGATTAGCAGCAATTTGCAGGAAAAAATATGACTTGTCCTGCGATCGCTCAGCAATATTGAGTTTTTGGTTAGACTGTGAAGCGATCGCGACGACAGCCCAAATAGGCAGCATTCCATTGCCAGAATGCCACCTGAATCAACCTCAATCTCTGAGGATCGTTATTCGTTAATGCGCTGTTCAAACTCTTCGCGAGTTTGCTCCATCAACCCTAAAGCCGCTTGATGAACGTCTGGATGCTCCTGCTTTAGCCACGCCAAGAGCCGCGCCAGTTGAATGTTTCTCAGTTCCAAATCAGCCTGAAAAATCGCCGCAGTCGCCATGTGGGGTGCATATTCCACTGGGTGTCCCTGCGTGATAAACGTAGCGGTTAGCAGTCTCAATGCCTGTCGTCGCACCGGATCGTCTGTTTTTCCTGAGAGCATAGGGAGGTGAGAGGTGAGGGGTAAGGAGTGAAGGGTGAGGGGTAAGGAGTGAAGGGTGAGGGGTAAGGATGAAGGATGAGGATGACGCTTTTAGCATTCCCGTAGGATAGGAGGGGTTATGGGGTTTGGCGTTGAGCTAGGAGTGCTTGATAGGCAGAAGTAAATTCCTCGTTGGTAATGCGAATTTGGGTGGGGTCGGTGAGTCCTGCGGCGCGGTATTGACGGACGGCTTCTAGGGCGGCTTGGTTACTGAGGAGGGCTAAGTCTGCGCCATTCCAGCCTTCAGTCTGAGCAGCCCAGGATGCGAGGTCTACACCTTGTAAGGGACGGTCTTGGTTATGAACTTGTAGAATCGCAAGACGGCTGGCTTGATCAGGCAGATCCACTTTGAGTTGTAAGTCTAAGCGTCCTGCTCGTAGCAAGGCAGGGTCTAGAGCATCGGGGCGGTTGGTGGCTCCGATCAGCAAGACGTTGGGGCAGCCTTGTAAGCCATCGAGTTCGGTTAAGAGTTGACCAACCACGCGATCGCTGACTCCAGAGTCTCCATTAAAGCGACCTCGCGCGGGAGCTAGAGTGTCAATTTCATCCACGAACACGACACAAGGAGCAGCTTGACGCGCTTTGCCAAAGAGTTCCCGCACTGCTTGCTCGGCAGCACCTACCCAACGACTTAGCAGTTCTGGGCCATTGACCGCGATGAAGTTAGCTCTGGCTTGAGAAGCGACGGCTTTAGCAAGGAGAGTTTTTCCGGTGCCCGGAGGTCCCCACAGCAGAATGCCTCGCGGTGCTTTGGCTCCAGTTTGTTGGTAGAGTTCCGGGTAGAGGAGCGCCCCTTCTACCGACTCTTGCAGGGTTTGCTTGAGGTCATCCAAGCCGCCAATGTCATTCCACGCCACATCCGGCGACTCAATCTCTACAGAGCGCAGAACAGCGGGCTTGACTTCCTTAATAGCTTGCAAGAAGTCTTGTTGCGTCAGGGTCATCTCCTCTGGCAGAGGCTCATCCAAGGAGGGAACTAAGCGACGCAAAGCACTGTAGGCGGCTTTTTGGCAGAGGGCTTTGAGATCGGCCCCCACTAAACCAACGGCTAGATCAGCGATCGCACCCAAATCCACCGAATCCTCTAAGGGCATAGACTGGGTGAGGATTTGTAAAATCTCTAATCGGCCCTCGCGATCGGGCACACGAAACTGGACTTCGCGATCGAAGCGACCGGGGCGACGGACAGCAGGATCGAGATGATCTGGGCGGTTGGTGGCTGCCAGGACAATCACCCCATCGGTTTTGGCGAAACCATCCATGAGGCCCAACAGTTGCGCCACCAGACGCTTTTCGACCTCCCCCTCTACCTTGCTGCGATCGGGTGCCAGACTATCGATTTCGTCAATAAATACGAGACAGGGTGCAGATTTGGCGGCTTTCTCAAAAATGGCTCGCAACCGACCCTCGGCTTCCCCATAATATTTGCCCATCACTTCTGGGCCAACGATCGCGATATAGTTGACTCCTAAGTCTTCCGCTAAGGCACGAGCTGTGAGAGTTTTTCCTGTTCCGGGTGGTCCCACTAACAACACGCCTTTGGTGGGTTCCAAACCTAATCGTTGCAGCAGCTCTGGACGCTTGAGCGGAATTTCTACCAGTTCTCGCAATTCTTTGAGGACAGGGGCTAACCCACCTACGGTCTGTAGGGGTGGAGCTTTGGAGCCAGTCTTTGGTGGGGTTACGGTCACTTCTGGGGTAGGGACAGCACCGTCGGCGCTAGCCGAACTCGCAGGACCACGACGTACTCCCATGCCTGAGGGGATGTTGCCTTGTCGGGGAATACTACTTAAACTGCGGGAGCGAAACTGAATATCAGTCTTGATTTCTCCCTGTTCTGCCTTTTCTTCCAGGGTTTTAGCGAGTTCTAGCAGTTGCTCAAACCCTTTGAGTAAGTTGTCCATGCTTGTGCCGCCAGTTAGGTGATGCGAGTCTAACGATCCGTTTCAGGCCCATTAATTCAGGTGTAACAATCTTTACGAGCCGATGCATCAGTATGATTCCCTGCAACTCGCCCTCTTTAGCGGCAAAGGGGGTGTCGGTAAAACCACGCTCTCTTGTAGTTTCGCTCGCCGCTGGGCCAAACAGTTTCCAGAACAACGTATCCTGCTCGTTTCCACCGATCCAGCCCATTCTTTAGGCGATGTGCTGCAAGCTGGAGTTGGCAATACACCTCATGCCTTAGCTGACCTGCCCAACTTACAGGTGCGATCGCTGGATGCCGCTGCTCTGCTGCAAGACTTTAAAGCCCGATATGGTCAGGTTTTGGAGCTATTGGTAGAGCGGGGCAGTTTTGTCCAGGGAGAAGACTTGACCCCCGTTTGGGATTTGAGTTGGCCTGGGCTAGATGAGCTAATGGGTGTTCTGGAAATTCAACGCTTGCTGCGGGAGGGAGAAGCCGATCGCGTCGTGGTGGATATGGCTCCCAGTGGTCACACCTTAAATTTGTTTAAGTTGATGGACTTCTTAGATGAGTTGCTAGCAGCCCTAGAACTGTTTCAAGAAAAACATCGAGTTTTGAGTCAAAGTTTTACCGGACGCTATACGGCTGATGAGGCTGACGCATTTTTGCAAGCAATGCAGGCCGAACTATTCACCGGACGACAATTACTGCAAAATGTCGATCGCACTGCTTGTCTGGTGGTGGCGATCGCGGAACCGATGAGCTTCTTAGAAACGCAGCGGTTTTTAGCAGCCCTTCACCCGTTACAGATTCCGGTGGGTGGGTTGCTGGTAAATCGCATTTTGGCTACGGCTGAGGATGGCGATCGCTACGGTGAGCAGCAAGAAGTTTTAGCCAAGTTTCAAACCCTCAGGGCTGACAAACCGATTTTTGTTGTGCCTCAGGAACTTGAGGAACCTGTAGGCTCAGCAGCACTTGATCGCCTTGTTGCTCAGATTGCGCCTCTCCAAACTGTGGCTTTGATGCCACCCGCAGTTGTGCAATGGCCTGCCAAAGTTCCGCCGAGTTTTGAGGACTTTATGACTGCGGGGCAGCAACTACTGTTGATTGGGGGAAAAGGGGGAGTTGGCAAAACAACCGTTGCTGCGGCGATCGCTTGGGGCATGGCTGAGCGGCATCCTGATCGTAAAGTACGAGTGATTTCGATTGACCCTGCTCACTCTTTGGGAGATGCCTTGGGGCAACCGTTGGGTCATCAACCGACTGACCTCACCCGCAACCTAACGGGACAAGAAATCGATGCTAGCCAAGTTCTAGACCAGTTCCGGGAGGAATACCTGTGGGAATTGGCTGAGATGATGAGTGGGGACAGCACTGAGGGCGATCGCACGCTTAGTATTGCCTATGGGCC
>DATNPE010000617.1:0-20436 GCA_036703355.1 Allocoleopsis sp.
TTGTGCGGCGAAACCAGCTCATTCAAGCCGCTAACGTAGCTCGCCAGAAACGTGCTGACGCCTTGGGCCAAACGTTGCAACAAGCCACTGCTGGACAAGATTGGCAATGTGCTGTGGCAGTGATCGACAATTTAACGCCCCTCCTGCCAGCCAACTCCTTAAAGCGGGCAGAACTGCTGACTTATCGGAGTCGGCTACAAGGACTCATTGGGGCTGAAGCGAATATTACTCGCTGGTCTACGGTCTGTAGTGAAGCGAGTTTAACGGCTCAAGGTCGATAAGGTTTCGACAGCGATCGCCCCTCCTGGTTTCTGAGCTGAATGCAAGGCGATCGCTGAATTCGATAAAGTCTTAGGTCGGTGAGTTAGCGATATGAGTTAGCGATACAGTCTACCATCGGGCATCGTCGCTCCTACTAGAATCGCTACCTCTTGATTGGCATCTCCGATGTCAGCTCCCCGTAAGCTCGCTTCTGATAAGTTCGTTTGCCAAAGAGTGGCTTGCATCAGTTTAGCCCCCCAGAGGTAAGCCCGATAGAAGCTCGCTGCGGTTAAATTGGCTTCGCAAAGATTGGCTGCGTTCAGATTGGCTCCTGTCAGGTCTGCTTCGGTCAAATCTGCGGCAGTGAGGTCCGCTTTGCTCAAGGTGGCTTCACTGAGGTTGGCTCTGCGTAAGTCTGCCTCACTCAAATTTGCTGCGTGCAGATTCACGCGGATCAGACTGGCTACTCGCAGTTGGGTCGCACTCAAGTTTGCTGCTGTTAGCGTGGCTCCGTTGAGATTGGCTCCTCCCAACTTGGCAGATGCTAGGTTCACGCCATCTAAGTCAACCCCGTTGAGGTTCACGCCGTTCAGGAATGCCGCGCTGAGTTTAACCCCGTTGAGTAATGCACCATCGAGACAGGCACCGCTCAGTCTGGCTCCAGTCAGATTGGCCCAGTTAAGATTGGCTTTGGTTAAATTGGCGGAGCGAAGGTTAATGTTGCGTAGATCGGCTCCACAAAGGTTGACTTCTTGTAAGTTAGCAGCGCGTAAATTCACTGCGGTGAGGATGGCTCCACTGACTTTAGCGCCTGTTAAATCCGACTTAACCAGAAACGCTCCCTTGAGATTGGCTTTGGTTAGATCGGCGTTGGTTAGCTGGGCGCTGCCTAACTTGGCAAAACTGAGGTCAGCCGAATAGAAAAATGCACCACTCAAATTAGCGCCCGTCAAGATAGCCCGACTCAAGTTAGCAGAGGCAAACGAGGCACCTGTGAAGTTAGCACCAGCCAAGTCGGCTCTTTCCAGATTTATGCCAATTAGATTGATGCCACTAAAGTTTCGTTCCCCTGCTGCATACCGATTTAGTAACTCATCCGCATTCATACTATGACCTCGCGATCGCGTTGGGCAGGTAGTCAGATCTAGATTGCCCTGGCCACCCTACAAGCTGAGGTATTATGTGATATTTGATACAAAGCGTTATACGGTTTCGCGATGGCAAACCCCTGAGAACTCAGGTTTCTAATCTCAGAAGGTAGGAAAATTATTGGGAAGACTCGATCGCGTAAGTTACACTAATTTGACTGAGGACTCTGACTTCTGTTGGGGCTGCGGGATCATAAGGTGGTGCTCCAGTACTGGGAGGATTCAGTGGGTTAGCAGGGGCTCCGACTTTGGAACCACACTGAGAAAAAGCAGAAGGCGAACCCGCCACTGGAAATTCCGTCACTTGTAACACCTCTCCCAAGCGCACTTTGACTGCGGTTGCTAATGCTTGCAACCGTTGTTGAGCATCGCTCAAGGCGGCTCGGCGGGCAGCATTTTCTAGCGGCTTACAGTTTCTCACAGCATACTCAGCGCCGACACTTTGAACTTCGAGGCGATTGGTTTTCTGAGCTGCGTTGCTGGCTGTCAGCACCACTTCTTGGACGCGCGGACGAGTCGGTTTTTCTAAGAGCACAATGACTTCGGCACTTTCGCTAGAGGTTGCTTGCACTGTAATCGCTTCTGCTGAAACTCCGATTGCTTCCAGCGCCGTAACGACAGGTTGGAGCACTGTAGGTTGTAGAGGTTGATTGTTAAGCGCTAAGCGGTTTGGCACGTCAGCATCGGCACCGAAAGGATTGCGACTGATCAGCTGAATTTCAAGCCGAGCTGTGTCCGCTGGAGCGGTGACTTGCCCCTGGCCCAGTACGGTAATGTTGCGGGGAGCACCACCCAGAGGATTTGTAGGATAGGTCAACTGAGCGATGGGGGTAGAACCTGAAAGGGAAGGAACTAAGGCTTGCTCCTCGATTGCATTCACTCTAGGAGTGGGTAAGAGGAATGCTGTCGAAAAAAGTGCGGCGATCGCAATCCCTTTCATGGGTGGCAAGGCTCCTGCTTCAGACATTTCACTTCCGGGTGTCTGCTAGCAGCTCACAATTACATTGACGCTGCCAGCATACGGCCTCCACAGTTATAACCTTTTCAGCTTAGGAAGCACTCACAAAACCAATGCTGCCTCAAGCAAGCTAACTCTAATGCTTCACTAAGCTCTTATTAGCTGTGTACAGTGCCATCGGGCATGATTGCACCGCTCAAATTTGCATTCTTCAAGTCAGTGTCAATGAGAGTAGCTCGCCTTAAGTTGGCATCCATCAACATCGCCTCGACTAGATTCACTTCAATTAAGTTAGTCCAGCTCAGATTGGCTCGATACAAGTTGGCATTGCTGAGGTCGGCACTGCGGAGGCTGGCCCAGCTGAGGTTGGCATTTCTCAGGTTGGCTTGTTTGAGTTGAGCCACTCTAAGATTCGCACCACTCAAATTGGCTTTGCTCAAATTGGCTTCACTGAGTTTTGCGCCATCCAACACTGCCCCCACCAAAATACTGTGAGTCAGATTGGCGCGGTCTAGGCAAGCACGGCTGAGATTGGCATGGGTCAGGTTGGTATTACTCAGATTGGAGCCATTGAGAGAAGCTTCTACGAGCTTGGCGCGGCTGAGGTTGGCTTCATGTAAGTCTGCCTCAATGAGACTAGCACCACCCATGTTGGCTTCGCTCAGATTGGTATCTTGCAGGATTGCGCCCCGAAAATTGGCTTCGCTGGAGTGGACTCCTCTGAGGCTGGCTTCGCGGAAGTTGGCTCGAATGAGATTCGCGCCGATGAGCGTCGCATTGGTTAAGTTGGCTTGACTCAGATTAGCGCCCCCTAGGTTAGCACCACTCAAGTTGGCTTCCACCAAATTGGCCCCTGTAAAGTCGGCACCACACAGATTTACCTCGCTCAAAGATGCCCGCATCAGGTTGACATCTTGAAATTTTCTTTCCCCTGCTGCATACCGTTTTAGTATTTCCGCAGCATCCATAGGATTTTCCTCGCAGTTCTGTAGGTAGGCAAGTTAGCGCACCCCTCTATCAGTCTCTGAATCGCCATCGTTTTGAATGAAGTACCTAGTCTGATTCCACTAGGTTCATGCCAACTTAGGTTCAGATGGCGATCGCTGCTTGCCAAGATAAAAGCTGTTTACATTAGGCTGCCCCTACCATCCGTAGAGCCTGCCAAACTTTTATGGGTCTTAATAGTAACGAGATTAGTCAGTCTTACCTTTTTGGTTCGTAGTGATCCACTGTTTTCCAACGAGGTAGAAATTGGATTTTGTAGTAGTAAAGATTTGGCTTGAAATGAGACGAGTCTACTCTAAATTGATGCAGTTCGCATGATCCTTGCTGCGGAGATTGCTCAAATCCATGAGTGGTTGGATCTTCAAAGCTTTGAAGGTTGATTAGGCGATCGCCACGTGCCGTCTTGCTAAAGACACAAATAGGCTGCTGCCCAGTGATCTGCACTGTGGCAGAGTTGTTGATCAAAAGATTTACATAACGTAACGAATAGTTAAAGACTTTTTGGCTCCAAGCAAACAGACTTGCAGATCAAGAGCGGTTTAACCGAACAATTTATTTTTAGGTGAGGCTACTGCAATGGCAGAAGAATTTAAGAAAGGAGACTCAGTGGAGTGGAAGACATCCCAAGGTAAGACCCAAGGCAAAGTAAAGCAAAAACTAACTTCCCCAACCGAGATTAAAGGGCACCATGTCGCCGCTGACAAAGAGAATCCTGAGTATTTGGTAGAAAGTGACAAAACTGGCAAGCCAGCAGCCCATAAACCAGAATCCCTCAAGAAAGTAGAGGATTAGCTCATGACTGTAGATGCCAAATCAGTGATTGAGGAGTTTCATCAAACTGTCAACATGACGGCTGGTGAACTCAACGCTTGGCTACAAACTGAAGAGTCCAAAGCAGTCGGCCAGAAAGAGTCAGGACAGGAATCGATTGGCCATCAATCCGGAAAACACATCGTTGAGCTGCTCAGTCAGCGAAAGGCCGACTATACCCAAGACAATTTATCTCAAATGAAACGAGTCATCAGCTATGTACATCGTCACTTAGCGCAACGCCCATCAGGGAAACTGGAGCATACTCGTTGGCGCTATTCCCTGATGAACTGGGGTCACGATCCACTGAAATAATCCACCTCTAACGCCTGATACAGCTTATGTTGGGCCTAAGCATCGCTTAGTCGTGAGTTCTGCCATTGGGCATAATGGCTCCGCTTAAGGCCGTATTACGCAAATTCGCCTGATTGAGCTTGACATCAATCAGGATCGCTTCCTTTAGATTGCCCTCACTTAAGTTGGCCCAGCTTAAATTGGCGCGATACAGGTTGGCACGGCTGAGATTTGCGCCCCTTAGGGTAGTCCAGCTCAGATTTGCACCTCTAAGATTGGCTCCTGATAAATTGGCGTTGATCAAGTTGGCACCGCTGAGGCGAGCGCGGCTCAAGTGAGCTCCTTGTAAGTTCGCGGCTTCTAAAATGGCTCCGTTGAGAATGGCATTCGTTAGGTTGGCTAGCTCTAAAGTCGCGCCCTGCAAAATGGCATTGGTGAGATTTGCCGATTCTAGAATGGCTCCGTTGAGAACTGCTTCAGCCAAGTTTGCCCGATTTAAAGCTGCTTCGGCTAGTTTGGCGCGGCTCAAGTCAGCTCCCCGTAAGTTCGCCTCGCTTAAGCTAGCTTCGCTAAAATCAGCGGCAATACAAATGGTGTTACTAAGATTGGCTCCTCGTAGATTCGCGGTTTGTAATTTTGCTTCTCGCAGATCTACGCTTGTCAAGTCAGCGCCTGTCAGATTTGCTTCTTGTAAGTTGGCTTGCAAGTTGGCATTGCGGAGATTGGCTTCTCTGAGGTTTGTGCCGATTAAGGAAGCACCCAACAGCTTAGCGCCGCTCAGATTCGCTCCGCGCAGATTGGCCTCATTTAGCTCAACGGTAGTTAAGTCTGCACCTGCTAAATTGGCGCTGCGAAAATCTCGTTCGCCCGCTGCGTACCGCTTCAGTAAATCCATAGGCACCCAGGTCATCTTAGTCTGCTCTTGATGTCATTAGTTTTAGGGTGCCTCAATTGGTAAACAACATCACCAATTGTCTTGCATTCTGACAAAATCAGAGAAAGCAATTAACTCCATCCTCACAGCTGGCGCGAAAAGAAGAATGCCTGCCAACATCTAGCAGCTCAGTCGTGACTCAAGGTGTCCAGCGATCGCCCAACCGTGCCATGCTTCGAACCGTTGGGTTTGGCGATGAATGACTTTAGCAAACCGATTGTAGGCGTCGCTAATGGTTATAGCACGATTACAGTCTGTAATATGGGGCTGAGCAATGGAGATGACTGCAACGGTAAGACTGTATCTATCTGTGTCAGTTTTCTAAGAATTTGGTTTATAAGTTCCCTGTTGGCAATCTGGCTTGGTAGGTTAGCTGGATAGGTGATATCTAACGGGCTGATGGCGATCGCGGTGGATGGTCTCAATTCTCTTTTCAGCACTTTGTCTCACATGGCAGGTCAGGCTCTGACGCAGGTGCAGCAGAGTGTAGCAACTGATGCTGTGCAAAATGCTTTTGGTGGGGCAATGCAGCAGTGGATGGCAGAGCATCGGATGTGGGGCTGGTTGATTCAACATCCTTTGACTTCGGTTGGGTTGCTGCTGGTGCTGCTGGTGTTGTTGCAAGGGCTGTTGAGTGCGATTGCTCAGTTGATTCAGCGGGCAGGTTGGGCATTGTTGCGATCGCCTTGGAAACTGAGTCAGTGGTTACTGGGCTTTAGTGCTAAGTCGTTTCAGGCGGCTCTAGCTCCCGGTGCCAAGCGGGAGGCTGAATCGAAGCAGCAAAGACTGACTGAAATTGTGAATCGCTTAGAGGCTCTCAAGCAAGAGCAAGATGCGCTGTTGCAGGAAGTCAAAGCCATTGTGGCATCGGATTCTCCTCAGTCCAACAATTAAGCTTCTAGGAATGGGTTGCAACTATCCACATTGGCTCTGCTGCTCGTACGCTTCCCCTTTGCGAATATCTGCGGGAACATAGACTGAGCCACCCCCAGAACTACTGTTGATGTAGTTGCCAGTGGCGGTGCTGCTGCAATTAAAGGCGGTCACCGTGGGTTGGGGCGATCGCTGCCCACATAGATTTTCTAAATTGATCAGTTGGTTACTATCGGTTTCCATATAGCAAACCGGAGTATCCAGGTTAGCGTTGGTGGTGGCTGCTGGCTGAGGATTGTTGTCTTGGGCGATCGCTGGAGTAGTGACTATTAAGGCAGTCATAGCCATAGCCAACCGAACAAATAATGTTTGCATAATGAATCCAAATGAAGGTGCAAGTAGGAGTGAAGGGTGATGCACCCTGATCCGGTTGTGCGTGCCAACTCAATTTCGGATTGAATCTAGCGAAAAGGGAGAAGAATTGGTTGCGATCGCTGGTGGCTCTATTTCACAGCGACTTGGGTGGGTTTATAGTCGGGGCCAAGTTTGTTGGCACAGAAACCCATCTCTAGAGTTTGATTCGGGGCAAGGACTTTCGCCCAATCTGGAGCCGTGACGATATAACTCGTATTTTGCTTCACAAAGTTGCCATTCCAGCTATTGGCGATCGCGGCCTGATTCATCTGGAAGGTCACTTGCCAGTTAGAGATACTATTTGTTGTGCCTGGGTTGGTGACACGCAGATTGGTACAGAACCCAGAAGCCCAATCGGATTGCATAAGCGCTTCTACTTTCAGTGCTGTGGAAGTTGTGGGTGTGGCAGTCGGCGCTGGCGTGGGTGTCGGAGATGAACTTGGACTGGGGGTAGGAGTTGGGCTAGGACTCGGACTGGGTGCGGGACTTGGACTGGGGGTAGGACTGGTAACCGTGCTACCAATCTGATTGGTGGTGGAGCCAAGCACACCGCTGGCTAGTGAGAGCAACGAGCCTAACAGTTGTTGTTTCGCGGTGTTGATGGTGCGCCAGTCGTCTTGCAGGATGCCGCCTGTATCAGCACTGTTGGGGTTCCAGCTCCAGTAGGTAAAGCTGAGGTTTTTCTGATTAATAAACTCAACAAACTTGCGCTGCCAAATCCCTTCTTTAGAAGTGCTATCGACTTGCCGCCCGCCAAACTCTCCAACCAAGATGGGGGCAATGCCTTGAGTGGCAATGTAGTGAAAGCCCGTTTCCCATCGGGTAGGTAGGTTGTTGGGAAAGGTTGGATCAGAGAACCAAGTTTGGTTATAAACACCCGGACCGTACTCGTGGGGAGAGTAGACCAGCTTATTCGCCACAGGTAAGCGCACTGGGTTATTCTTCACTCCTTCCAAGTTCGCGCCCCACCAATGGTTGGCAAGTTGTTGTCCAGCGACATTTTTCTCGACGCCCTCCACCACAATCAACCAGTGAGGCGCGATCGCCTGAATCGCTTTACCTGCTCGTTCTGCTGCCAATCGCCAATCCGTTGCAGAGTCATTGGTGCCCCAACTGGCTCGACCGTGAGGTTCGTTTTTTAAGTCTGCGCCAATCACATTGGACTGGCTCTTGTAGCGGGTGGCCAACATTTTCCAAGTGTCGATCCAGTCAGCTTCCGTAAAACCATCGCCATACCAAAGTTCAGGAATTTGCTGATCGTTAAGTCGATGGCTGTCGAGCAGCACCAGCAATCCTTGACGATTGGCTTCTTGAATCACCAAATCCATGATTTGCAGGGGAGTTTTGCCTTGCAGCTCCCGATTGCTGCCGATGCTGAAATCTACCCCTTGCACTGTGCTCGATCGCAATGACTGCACTGAGTACGGTAAGCGAATCAGGTTATAACCTTGGCTTTTGATCTGAGCCAGCATCTCTTTGTAGTCTCGTGCCCACAAGCCATGCGGAGCGTGGGTTTCAGTTTCGATGCCAAACCAGTTAACGCCGCGCAACAGCACAGGCTGACCGCTCGCATCAATAATTCTGGCTCCCTTCGTAGATAGCGGCAGTTGAACATTCGTCGCGGCTGCGGCAATTTGCATTGCACCTGTCTGCAAAATCAGACTAAAGAGCGAAAGCACAAAGGCTCCTCGATACAAAGGTCGCCAAAAGCGAGCAATGCCTTGGTTTTGAACACCTTGAGTTTGAGCAGATTGTTGTTGCAGTGTTGTTTGACGTGCCATCGGAATTGCCTCCTCTACGATGTCGCGTGGAGTTAGGCAAAGCTGAATTCCAAAGTAGTGTGAATGGTCAGCCGAAGTGACTGTCTGAGCAAGGCTCAGAAGGGTGTTGAATGAATTGAATGAGAAATAATGCCGAGATTAAAGTCAGCGAGAACAGGGTTCCTACGCGCAGAAACCGAGACTACTATTGCTGTACAGCTAAGCTGAGTAGGCGATCGCCTTATTGGGTCACCTTGATTTGACTGAAAAAACTTAAACCAAAAATTCCATCAACAATCGTCGAACATCATCAATGAGCGCTTAACCTTACGACTGGACTCGGATTATCAGCAATCGTTCGGTGGGAACGGGTAGACGTTATTGCCAACAGAATTGGTGTGATTGGGATACGAGCTATTTTGGAACACCCAACTAGGGGAGGGAAGGCCGTTGTTCTAGCCCAACGGCTCTCAAGATAACGGATATAGCTTCAGCACCCTGGTAATTCAGCACTATTCTGACTGATTTCACACTTTTTGGAGTCAACTTCACACTAACGACACAAATCTAAATTTTTGGTGAAGCAGTGTCATCCCTAAAATTACTTAGCCGCTGAAAAATCGTCCTGAAAAATAAGAATAATTGACTGTGATGTTTTATACTAATGCACCTTAAGCCCAAAGTTGGCGGTTATTTCACTCTATCGGCTGAGCTCGGTAGCTTCACGGTATAAAAATAATTTAAGTTTGGAGTTTTTCTTGCCATCTGCAACAGGCAAGTCTACGCTCTAAAAATGGTGCAAAGCCCAAATTAGTTAGCCTGTGAGAGATACAGACGATGAGTGATGCAATTCAATGGACCGCAGACGCAGAAGCCCGTCTCAAAGAGATTCCTTTCTTCGTTCGCCCCGCCGCCCGCAAAAAAATCGAAAAATTTGCTCAAGAAGCAGGCATTAACCA
This sequence comes from Allocoleopsis sp., assembly GCA_036703355.1. Taxonomy (GTDB): domain Bacteria; phylum Cyanobacteriota; class Cyanobacteriia; order FACHB-46; family FACHB-46; genus Trichocoleus. The sequence goes on from DATNPE010000617.1 coordinate 9,417, forward strand.
AATTACAGTGGAAGTTTACGAGCAAGCCAAACAAAAATTTGGTTCTAAATAAATAATGGCCCTGCTTCGTGTGGGGCGATCGCCCTCTACATCATTGAAAGGGTTAAGGTCGAAGTGAAAACTAAAACTTAGTCTCTGTTAAACAAACTTCTTCAAGATTCTCCTGGAAGTAAGTTCTTGAAGAAATTATCTAATTCTTCTGGCTGACCTGGTGCAAAGATAGAAGAATCCTCAACAACTTTTGCATGGAAGTGCTTACTTTCAAAAATTTCCCAAGTAATTTTAGTAACTAAATTTTTCCCAATAACTCCTCCGAAAACATCTCTATACCAGTGAGTTACGAACGCATAAATAAAGCCACCACCGTCTCGAGGAGCAAAAAAAACAGGCTCAGTTTTTTGGTACTTCACGCTATCAGTAGTATGAACAATTTTGAGAGCACAGTTGCCAACTACGTCACGATAGCCATTTAGCTTACTGGAAATTTCTTCTCCTATTGCACTTGATGATTTGGTTACTAAAGAGGACCATTCTTGTGCTGTGAATAGCTGTTGCTTACATAGATCACCTGCATAAGCCTGCTGAGAGGGAAAAAATGAGGTAATTGATAAAAGTAAAACTAAAGCACTTAGAAATACTAGAATCATCTTTTTCAAGATATTTCACTCCTAACATAATTAATTGAATTTGAACACAAGCTAATAGAAGCTTCAGGAGGTAGATGTTACACTTTTCATTCCGCTAAAGCTAGAATTCCCTAAAATAACTCAATTTAACTTGATTCAAAAAAGTATCGCGGAATCTAAGATAGTTTTAAGTTCTGAAAGTGATTACTATTTATTCCGAATACTTAGATATGCTAGTTCGCTGATTGTGGCTAGTTTAATGATGTTGAGGTCTCTTGTGTCCAAGCTAAGACCACTCCTCCCAGCTCTTGGTTTTTTCTGTGGTTTGCTTTTAGCGGCGATCGCCCTTAGCCAATAGCAATCATTTGAGAAATCTAGAGTCTGCTGAGTGTAGCTAGTAGAGTACAGCGATCGCCCTTGCAACTTGGTGTTGCGGTTAGGCAAGGACAGATCAGCTCAGAAGGCAGTTTCTAGAGGTTAGTTGAGATGGAGACGGAGAACGAGGAATTCTTTACGGTCGATCCAGAGCAGTTGAAGCAGATTACGATCGCAGAATTGCAGTCAGGTCATAGTTTGCAGGAACAGGAGCTGGATTATTCGATTCCCGTGCCCACTCGCAACCAAGGGATTCCTGGGAGACGGCGCAATTCCCCTTATCGAGAAGATGTAGGCCCTAACTTCGATGCGGGCGATCGCGGTCGCTTTGGCTATTAGGTTTCTGCAAAAGAAAAGGTAGGAGCGGTTGATCACCTACTCCTACCCTTGGGACTAATTTACGTTGGTAATGAGATTAGTAGTCGAAGTCGCCGCCCATGCCAGCGCCAGCACCCGCAGGAGCACCATCCTTAGGCTCAGGCTTGTCAACCACGATGCACTCGGTGGTTAGCACCATGCCAGCGATGGAAGCTGCGTTTTGCAGAGCAGAACGAGTAACTTTGGCGGGGTCAACGATACCCGCTTCAAACATGTCAACGAATTCGTTGGTAGCAGCGTTGAAGCCGACGTTGAAGTCTTTCTCTTTGACGCGCTCAGCGATCACGGCACCGTTTTGACCTGCGTTCTCAGCAATCCGCTTCAGAGGAGCAGACAGAGAGCGAGCTACAATCAGAGCGCCAGTGAGTTCTTCACCCTTGAGGTTGCCGTTAGCCCACTCTTCCAATTGAGGAGAGAGGTGAGCCAAGGTGGTACCACCACCAGGAACGATGCCTTCTTCAACCGCAGCTTTGGTCGCGTTGATCGCGTCTTCCAGACGGAGCTTACGATCCTTCATTTCGGTTTCGGTGGCCGCACCGACTTTGATCACCGCAACACCACCAGCCAACTTAGCCAAGCGCTCTTGCAGCTTCTCTTTGTCATAAGAAGAATCGGTTTCTTCCATTTGACGGCGAATTTGTTCACAACGAGCTTTCACTTGAGCTTCGTTGCCTTCAGCCACGATGGTGGTGTTGTCCTTGGTCAAGGTGATGCGACGAGCGCGACCCAGGCTATCCAACTTGGCGCTGTCTAGCTTCAGACCTGCATCTTCGGTGATCAATTGACCGCCAGTTAGCACAGCGATGTCTTCCAACATTGCTTTACGGCGATCGCCAAAGCCAGGAGCCTTCACCGCAGCCACGTTCAACACGCCGCGTAGACGGTTGACCACCAAAGTTGCAAGCGCTTCTTTCTCGATGTCTTCCGCGATGATCACCAGAGGACGACCTGCACGAGCCACTTGCTCTAGGACGGGCACCAAGTCTTGCACCAAAGCAATTTTCTTGTCGGTGATCAAGATGAAAGGCTCGTCGAGCACTGCTTCCATCCGCTCGGTGTCGGTGGCGAAGTAGGGAGAGATGTAGCCTTTGTCGAAGCGCATCCCTTCGGTGATTTCCAATTCGGTGGTCATGGACTTCCCTTCTTCGAGGGAGATCACACCTTCTTTGCCCACCTTGTCCATGGCGTTGGCGATCATTTGGCCAACTTCGTCATCGTTTCCAGCAGAGATGGCACCGACTTGCGCGATCGCTTTGGAATCTTCGACGGGGCGAGCGTGCTCTTTAATTCTTTCCACCAAGAAAGCAGTACCTTTATCGATACCGCGCTTGAGGGAGATGGCGTTGGAACCCGCAGCGACGTTCCGCAGACCTTCTTTCACAATCGCGTGAGCCAATACGGTTGCAGTGGTGGTACCGTCACCCGCAGCGTCATTGGTCTTAGAAGCAGCTTGACGAATCAAGGAAACGCCAGTGTTCTCAACGTGGTCTTCGAGTTCAATTTCTTTGGCGATCGTGACACCATCGTTGACGATTTGAGGTGCGCCGAACTTCTTCTCTAAAACGACGTTGCGGCCTTTGGGGCCCAAGGTGACAGCCACGGCTTCAGCCAGGATGTCCATCCCTTTTTCCAGGGCACGACGAGCGTTTTCGTTGTAAATGATGCGCTTAGCCATAGGGGTTTAAGTTCAGTAGGTAATGAGGAAAACTGTGGAATGTCGAGATTGCAGCGAAAGAGCGGTGGGCCAACTGCTATGAAACAACCGCGAGAATATCTTTTTCAGAGAGCAATACGTACTCGTCGGTACCTAGTTTGATGTCGGTACCTGCATACTTGGAGTACAGCACTTTGTCACCAACTTTGACTTCGAGTTCCTGACGAGAGCCGTCGTCGTTGCGCTTGCCAGGACCGATTTGAACCACTTCGCCGACCTGAGGCTTCTCCTTTGCATTGTCAGGCAGGAGGATACCACCGGCTGTTTTTTCTTCAGCCGCACTGACTTTAACAAACACGCGATCGCCCAAAGGCTTAACGGTAGAAACGCTCAGAGATACAGCCGCCATAAAAAATTCTCCACAATACAGGTTAGATCCAGTTCAATTTCAGTAGGCACGGTCTAGTCAAGCCCAACCTGAAATCTCGTCACCCATGCTGTAGTACCAAGGTTGCTGCAACACTAGGGTCGCTGGCTGGCCTAAGTCATCAGCACTAAACAAGCCCAAATTTTGACCAGGGGTTTGAGCTGAGTTTTCGTTTACAGTCATAGGTTGATCTGAGCCGGGGGACTGAGGCGTTAGCACTCTCCACCCCTGAGTGCTAATCTACCCAAGGTCGGATACGATTGCAACTCATCAGCCTGTACGGGTTCCCGAACTAAATCTGACAGGGCTTACTAGACTTGAGTTGCTGCTGATTTCCTTTGCAGCAGCGATCGCGACCCAAACTGAGAAAACTGCCCAAGGGTCAAGCTTCATGAAGCAGGGGTAAAGCTAAACTTTTCTATCGTTGATCACAAACCGTATTTTTACGAGCTGATTTCGAGCTTTACTTGAGAATATTAGGTATGGACCGCTGCCAAAAAACCAGCTCTAAAATCTGCGAACGCCTACGAAAATAAAATTTTTATCCAGAAATTAACCTGAATTCATTCACTCTTTATAGTGGGTGTTCCAGTGTATTTTTTTAGATAATTCTACGTAGAGATGCTAGGACTTCGATGAAAAACATGCCAACTTGAACGTTGGAAGTTAGCGTCTTGCGATCGCAACTCACACAGCTTCGGTTCATCCACGGTTAGTTTACAGACCTCCATCGCAATTTCTACCCAATTGCAAGAGTTCTGGCTAGGCAACCTCAACCCCATCGTGCATTTTTGTGAGCCGTGAATTTTATGGGGATCTCTACCGATACGGCCCTTCGCTCTCTCCTCATTGCCCTGACCCTAGCAACAACCAGTAGTACGGGGGCACAGGCAGCCATGCTGTTTGATCGTGGCCTGCCCACTCACAACATTAACAACCCCGCACCGAATAACCCTGCGCCTGACCTAGACCGTAGCAGTATTAGTTGGGGATTTGCTGACAAGATCGGTTCTGGCTATTCCTATCCCATCGGGGACGATTTTTCATTAGGTACTGTAGGCCAAGCTTATTTGGTTGATACCTTGCGAGTCTGGGCTGTCATTGGGGTGGCTGATACAGCAGCGACGATTCCTAATAGTTTCTGGCAAAACTTTACGCTTTGGGGTGGCCAAGTTGAGGCAGGAGCATCTGGCTTGAGTACGCTTCACGCAGGAGCCACCAATGGCTCTGATCCTCAAATTAGTATTTCTCAAGTGACTTACAGCAATGGGGAAAACTACTGGGCTGAGCCAGTGCAGCTCTACCGCAAAATTTGGCAAATCGACTTTACTGGCTTGAATTGGACTGTGGAAGGCGGCAAGCTCTACCAATTTTTTGTGGATGGTAGTGGCTTTACCAGTTTAGAAACCTGGAATGTTTTTCCCATCCTACATGCCTCTAATGCTGGTTTAAGCGGTTCCACCCAGACAGGCGCAGATGGTTTCTATCGCCTATTGCGGGTTAACCAAGGCACACCCAATTACGTGGGCACCTGGAACTCTAATAACTTAGGTTTACCTGGTACTTACCAAGCCAGTGGTTCACCTGGACGGGGTGGCTGGAACAAGTCATCAGACATTAATGTGCAAATCTATGGCAGTCTGTTTCCTGATACTGAACCAGCTAGGATTCCTGAGCCTACTGCCGCGTTGAGTTTGCTGGGTTTGGGTGGCGTTGGTGTCGGTGCGTGGCTGCAGCGGCAAAAGGGCGATCGCAAACTCTAGAAATGAGCGGGGGTTGGTCGTTGCTAGAGCGATCGCTCACTCAAATAATTCCTAATAACAACGGAAAAAGAGTGCGAAGTGGAGTCCAACTTCAAAAAGATTTACGATTCCCCTTCAGTGATAAGCTGGAGGATGGCGACTTTTAAGACTGTCCTTAAGTACTCGAAATAGCTGTTCACAACATAGGCGCGAGCATGGTCACCACGGCAGAAAAGACAAATATTGGTTACGTTTCCCAGGTCATCGGCCCCGTTTTAGACGTTAGCTTTCCTGGCGGCAAAATGCCGAAGATCTACAATGCTTTGAGAATCCAAGGCAAAAACTCAGCGGGGCAAGACGTTGCGATTACCTGCGAAGTGCAGCAGCTTCTAGGCGACAACCAAGTTCGTGCCGTCGCCATGAGTTCCACCGATGGCTTGGTGCGTGGAATGGAAGCCGTTGATACAGGCGCTCCCATCAGCGTTCCTGTAGGTGCTCCTACCCTAGGTCGTATTTTCAACGTGCTGGGTGAGCCCATCGACAACAAAGGCCCAGTTGACACCCAAGAAACTTTCCCGATTCACCGTTCTGCTCCCAAACTCACTGAGCTGGAAACCAAGCCCTCTGTGTTTGAAACGGGTATCAAAGTGATCGACTTGCTGACTCCCTACCGTCGGGGTGGCAAAATCGGTCTGTTTGGTGGCGCGGGTGTAGGCAAGACCGTCATCATGATGGAATTGATCAACAACATCGCGACTCAACACGGTGGTGTGTCTGTATTCGGTGGTGTCGGCGAGCGCACCCGTGAAGGAAATGACCTCTACAACGAAATGATCGAGTCTGGCGTTATCAAGAAAGATAACCTCAACGACTCCAAGATTGCTCTCGTGTACGGTCAGATGAACGAACCACCCGGAGCTAGAATGCGGGTTGGTCTGACTGCACTGACGATGGCTGAGTACTTCCGCGATGTCAATAAGCAAGACGTACTGCTGTTCATCGACAACATCTTCCGTTTCGTACAAGCGGGTTCTGAAGTATCGGCGCTGTTGGGCCGTATGCCTTCTGCGGTAGGATACCAGCCCACTTTGGGTACTGACGTGGGTGACCTGCAAGAGCGGATTACCTCGACCACTGAAGGTTCGATTACTTCGATTCAAGCAGTTTATGTACCTGCGGATGACTTGACTGACCCCGCACCTGCAACCACCTTCGCTCACTTGGATGGAACCACCGTATTGTCTCGTGGTTTGGCTGCGAAAGGAATTTACCCCGCAGTAGATCCGCTAGATTCTACCTCCACCATGCTTCAGCCCAGCATTGTTGGTGATGAGCACTACAACACCGCTCGTGCTGTCCAAGCAACCCTACAGCGCTACAAAGAGCTGCAAGACATCATCGCCATTCTCGGTTTGGATGAATTGTCTGAAGACGATCGCTTGACCGTTGCTCGTGCCCGTAAGATTGAGCGCTTCTTGTCTCAGCCCTTCTTCGTGGCAGAAGTGTTCACAGGCTCTCCTGGTAAGTACGTCTCCATTGAGAAGACCATCAAGGGCTTCCAAATGATTCTGTCCGGTGAATTGGATGCTCTACCTGAGCAAGCCTTCTACCTGGTCGGAGACATTGACGAGGCGATCGCTAAGGCCGAAAAAATGAAGGCCGAAGGCAAATAGCAACGAGATGAGAGCACAGGGACCTGAGGTTGGCCTTGAGTCCCTTACTCTTATTCCCTAGCCCTGGAGAAACCTATGACATTAACTGTACGTGTAATTGCCCCAGACAAGACTGTTTGGGATTCTACGGCTGAGGAAGTTGTGTTGCCTAGCACCACTGGGCAATTGGGCATCCTGAGCGGCCATGCTCCCCTACTCACGGCCCTAGACACAGGTGTGATGCGCGTCCGTCCTGGTAAGGATTGGGTGGCGATCGCCCTCATGGGTGGCTTTGCCGAAATCGAAGCCGACGAAGTCACCATTCTGGTCAATGGTGCTGAACGGGGTGAAAACATTGACTTGGACAAAGCTCGTGCTGCTTACTCTGAGGCGGAAGCTCGTGTCAACCAAGTACAAAATGGCACCCGTCAAGAACAGATTCAAGCCACGCAAGCTCTAAAGCGGGCGCGCGCCCGTCTGCAAGCTGCAGGTGGTGTGGTGCAGCTTTAATCGAGCCTTATTACTTTTCAGTCTTAACTCCCTTTGGTCTTAGGCTAAAGGGAGTTTTTTGTAGGCAATTGACTAATCTTTAGTACGCTAAGGCAGGGCAACCAAAAGCAGCAGCAAAGTTGCTCAATGAAGCCGTGGAGATTGCTTGCGTTATTTCACCCAACTAAGCTCCACAACTGACCCCAAAATTTTTCACAAAAAAAAGGCGCTGTCCATCCATGTTGGTACTGGACGGATTGGATCTGCGCCAAAGAGTCAGGAGCGGATAAAAATCAGGCGCTACCTGTAAAGGTGACTTCCGGAAACTTAGATTGAGCTTCGGACATGGGACGGCGTCTGCCTTCCTCTTGCCAGTAGTTGATCACTTCGGTGGCTTTGTTGAGTAGCTCGACGCGATCGCTCTCAGAAATCCAGTGCTTGGCTTCTAGCTCGTTCTTGAGCTGTTCCCAAGCGTCGTTACGAGGCCAGAAAAAGTAAGAAGTCAGCGGGCTGGTGCCTTTACCAACAACCTGATCCACTGCTAGTGCAACGTTCTCTTCTAACCAGAGAATCTTTAGAATAAACTTCGACAATCCAACCTCCAGCGAGCAGCCTTAAACTGTTTGCGTAACTCCACAAACGATTATCATACCGCACGGGCCTCTGTATCTGACAAGATATTTGCAGGCGTTTGACCACAAGGGGCGTAAAGCATTGATTCAAGCAGCAAAACCAGCATTGACAGCGATCGCAGTATTCGACATTGACGGAGTCGTGCGGGATGTCGGTGGCTCTTACCGTCGCGCCCTAGCCGATACCGTTGAGCATTTTACCAACGGTTCTTACCGACCCTCCTCCGAGGAGATTGACGACCTGAAGTCAGAAGGCATCTGGAACAACGACTGGGAAGCCTCGCAAGAGCTGATTCGGCGTTACTTTCAAGCCCAAGGACAATCTCAACTTGATCTAACTTACGAAGAAATTGTGGCATTTTTCCAAAGTCGCTATCGGGGGCCAAACCCGAACGAGTTAACTGGCTACATCTGCCAAGAACCGTTACTGATGAGTGCGACTTACACAGAGCAGCTGACCCAAGCCAATATCGGCTGGGGCTTTTTCAGCGGTGCCACCAGAACTTCAGCCACTTATGTATTGCAGCAACGGATTGGGTTACAGTCACCTCTGCTGATTGCAATGGAAGATGCCCCTGGCAAGCCTGACCCCACAGGTTTATTCCTAACAGTGCAGCAATTGGAACAAAGCTTAGGAGAAACTTCTAAGGCAGCGGTTTTCTATGTGGGAGACACCGTGGCAGATATGCAGACCATCACTAAAGCTCAGCAACTCCAGCCCGATCGCACTTGGCTAGCCATTGGGATTCTGCCACCCCACGTCCAAACCAGCTCAGAGCGGCAAGATGCTTATGCTGCCACTCTCAAGCAAGCAGGGGCGATCGCGGTGTTTGAGCAGGTGGAGCAACTGACGCCAGAAGCCATTCACCAATTAATTGAACGCTCGGCATGAACGCCTAACAACTAAAGTCGCGGCTACGAGAACAAAGACCGCCTCGGCGGTCTGAATGCTTGCAAAATGCCGATAGCTTGGGGATGTTGGCGTTAATTCAGAGATAGAAACTTCTCAAGGGCTGTCACCATTGCAGGCGGCCAGCGACGCACTGTGGCAACCCACTGAGCATCTTTGTAGCGAGAATCTAGACCCACGGCTGAGACCCATTGGCTTTCGGCTTCACCCTGTTTGCCCTGGACCCACAAAGCTGCCGTGAGAGCCGCTCGCATATCGGCAAACTTAGGATACTTCCGCACCAAATTTCGCATGGTTCGCACGGCTTCCTCGGTTTGTCCTGCTTGATAGAGGGCTAGGGCGTAGTTGGCTCTGGCAAAGGCGTAGTCGGGGGCTAAATCAGCGGCATGGCGATAATCGGCGATCGCCTGCTCCCACTGGCCTAGACCTGCTTCTGCGTTACCCCGATTGTTGAAGGCTGCGGGGTCATTGGGGTCTAGTTCCAAAACGTGGTTGTAGTCGGCGATCGCCTCTTCCCAGCGGCCCAACCCTTCTAAAGCGGTGCCCCGATTTAAGTAAGGGTCTGGAGCATCGGGGGCTAACTCCATCGATTTGTTATAGTCGGCGATCGCCTGGTCTAGCTTATTTTGACTGACTCTGGCATTGCCGCGATTGCTCCAAGCCGCAGCATTGTCAGGCAGGCGATCGATGATTTGTGTCCAGTAAGTCTCAGCGGTAGCAAAGTCACCCTGATTAGTAGCCACGAATGCCTGCTGAAAGAGATCGTTGACTGTGACTTGCACATCCTCGGCTGCCATGTCTAGAGATGGGCCAGATGTAGGCAACGGGAGCGCCTGAGCCACGGGTAAATCTAAGCTACCCAAACAAGTTGCGATGCTAATCCACAGCCCGCACAACAAAGCTAACAATAATCGCATTCAGGTAGCTCTCGACTAATGATGTAAATGTGTGCCCTATTTGAAGTTTATGCGTCAGCCTTGCGTAAAATCACAATCATTTCATCGCCATTCTTGCAAAACAGTTCTAGCTCAAAGGCAAAATTCAATGTCTTTTTAACCGCCAAGAGTAGTTCTAGAAATTCTGTTTGCGTCCAAACGTGATAGTGAATGCTGTAGTCGATCGCCATTAAATGATTGATCTGAACTTCAGCCTCGTGATCATCCTGGATCTTATTGACGATGCGGGTCCACTCCTCAAAGTGTTGTCTGCGCGACCACTCTGGTCCTTCCTCGTAATCTCTCAGGATATGTTCAACTGGAGTGACTTGGCGATCGCGATCGAAGGTATAGCGCTTATCTGGAATTGCTAGATACAACACGCCTCCTACTTTTAGCACCCGCAACATACTACCTAGCGAGGCGATCGGATTTTGGCAATGTTCAATAAAGTGGTTAGCAATGACAAAATCTTGGCTGTCTGCGGCAATGGTGGTGAGGGATTCGCCGTTATCGATAATGTCAACCTCAACCAAATTCACAGAATTTAGCTCAGGATAGTGCGTCCTCAAATCTGGGACAGACATTCTATCGACATATTTGACCTGAGCGGTGCTGGGGACATAAAGGGGATGATTTAAGGCTCCAACCTCAATTCCGGTTCCGCTCAAATAGTTGTCGGCAATCAGTTCGCGGTTGATTTTGGCAAAATTCTTTGGCTCTACAGCAGGCTCCGGAGGAGTAGGCGGCTGAGGATTGGGCAAAGTTGCAACTGGAGCAGACTCAACCGCATGAGAACTTGGGTTGAGGGTTTCGTGAGTAGGCGCAGTTAGGTTAGAGGAAGATGCTGAATTTGGCTCAGAGGCTGCCAAAGCGGAGGACGAACCAGGTACCAAGTTCTTGGCTCTCTTGATGAAGTTCAGCATGAGTTTTCCTTAAAGGTATAAAAGTTAAGACAGTAGGGGAAGTTGGCTCTCTGGAGGAGTATAACCCAGGTGCTTCCATGCCGCAGTGGTAGCAATGCGCCCGCGAGAGGTGCGGTTGAGGTAGCCGATCTGGAGCAGATAAGGCTCGTACACCTCTTCAATGGTTTGGGAATCTTCTCCGGTGGCCGCAGCCATCGTATCCAATCCCACAGGCCCCCCGTTGAAGTGCTCGATCATGACGCTGAGGAGGCGGCGATCGGTCCAATCGAGGCCA
>DATNPE010000618.1:0-3352 GCA_036703355.1 Allocoleopsis sp.
CCAGGGGAAACCAGGCTAGAAACCGAGCGGCGGACGATTCAGCGACGGATTAATCAACTGCAACAGGAAGTAGACCAGTTGCAAGCTCACCGTTCTCGCCTACGGCAACAGCGACAACATAACGAAATTCCCACTGTTGCCTTGGCAGGCTACACCAACGCAGGCAAGTCTACACTGCTCAACACCTTAACTAACGCCGAAGTGTATACTGCCGACCAGTTGTTTGCCACTCTTGACCCCACCACGCGACGACTGACGATTACTGACTCAGACACGCAATCTCAGCGATCGCTCCTGCTCACAGATACTGTGGGTTTTATTCATGAGTTGCCACCTCCCTTGATGGACGCTTTCCGAGCCACTTTGGAAGAGGTGACAGAAGCCGACGCGGTGCTGCATGTGGTCGATCTCTCCCATCCTGCTTGGGAGAGCCATATTCAGTCAGTGCGAGATGTATTGGCAGATCTCCCCACGCTTTCGGGTCCCACGTTGCTGGTGTTTAACAAAGTCGATCAAGTAGAAAGTGAGGCTCTAGCGGCGGCTCAGCAAACCTATCCGGATGCGGTCTTTATTTCAGCCACCCAAGGTTTGGGTTTAGAAACGCTGAAGCGACGCTTGCTGCAAATTGCTACGCCTGCTTCAGATGCGATCGCCTAGAATGCCGCATCATCAACCCCAATGAAGCCATTCTCAAGATTGACTGTGTCCTCTCGGAGCCACCCCGGTTTATCCATTACCAAGATGAATATTTGATCGGTTCTGTGTTGATCGTTCAATAAACAAGACATTTTTGTATAGCTGAATACAAAATATTTGAATTAGAAATCCTGACATTCGGCAGACGTAGTCTAAATCTTGAATCTGTATTCTGGTTACTACGAGCCTAATCGCTCGACAAAACTTGCCAGATTTTCTATCTATACCAGGTCATCAAACCTGGCCATAGCTGTCTGCGCTTCACGACTAATCCATCATGCAACTGCTTTGAGCCGTTTTTATCCTGAGCAAAAACAGGTGAGAGAACTTTTGTCATTGTTTCACCCTCACTTTTATCAACCTCAGTCTCCATTCATTCAACTCATCATTAGGCGGAATTTACAAAATGGTCATCGACATCAATCAAGCAATGGGTAATCATTCCCCCGCCACCAAACAGGGACAACTTGTGATCATTGGTGGCGCAGAGGATAAACAAGGGGATTGTAGTATCCTACGAGAGTTTGTGCGGCGTGCTGGCGGTCGCCAAGCCAAGATTGTGGTCATGACCGTTGCCACAGAATTGCCTAAAGAAGTAGGAGATAACTACATTCAAGTCTTTGAGCGTCTAGGGGCTGAACAAGTGCGGGTGGTAGACACAGATAGTCGTGAGGAAGCAGAAGCACCTGAAACTTTAGCGGCGATTCAAGAAGCCACTGGGGTCTTTTTTACAGGGGGAAAACAAGACCGAATTACCAAATATATCAAGGGCACCAAACTAGATGAGCTACTCCACCAATGCTACGCCCAAGGACTAGTGGTGGGGGGTACTAGCGCCGGAGCCAGCATGATGTCTGATGCCATGATCGTAGAAGGAGAAGCGGAGACTCATCCCCGGATTGAAATTGTAGAAACCGATGATGGCCTTAGCTTTATGCCAGAAGCAGTGATTGATCAGCATTTTTCCCAACGCGGGAGGCTGGGGCGACTCCTGGCAGCCGTGGCCGAGCAACCGCAACTATTAGGCATCGGCATTGATGAAAATACCGCCATCATTGTCAATGGTGGCACTTTGAGCGTGATTGGGGCGGGCGCTGTCACCATCGTTGATCTTCAAGACTTGATCTATTCCAACTTGCACCATCTACTCAAAGATGAAGGCTTGGCCCTCTGTGGGGTGAAGTTACATATCCTTCCAGATGGCTACAGCTTTGACATCCACTCGCGATCGCCCCTGGTAGAAGCCAATTCTCCTAAAGCCGCGTAAACCATTGCTAGTCCAACTACGATGAAACGCTTTATTCATGCCTCAATTGCCATGATTCAAGATGAAGCTCGGTGTTTAGTCGAGCGAGGCGTTCTGAGCCGTTATCAACCGATTTATGTCCTGCTTGGTTATTTTCCAGTACAAGAGTGGCAACAAGTAGAGCAGGAACTAGAAGCTAACGACTTTTTGCTACGTGACCAGATTGGGGACTTGCTCGGCCATGACTGCTGGATGAACGATTGAGCGATCGCTTAGCTCTTTTACCCAGCTCTTAACCAGGGGGAGAACTTCCCTACACTCATTACGGTTTCCCCACCTGTCGATCGCCGTGGGGTTGTCTAGAGTAAAGATGTTAGTTGCGAAACGTTACGACTGCAAATAACAGCTCACTCTACACCAGGGCTTCAGTAGATCATGATTAACGCATTAGAAGTTTCTCCTTCCCTCGAACAAGCGATTCAAGACGCGATCGCTCAAGCTCGGTCCGCTTGTGAATCGAATGGTAATGCTTCTAGCAATTGCGCCGTGGCTTGGGACATTGTAGAAGAACTGCAAGCTGAGCGTGCTCATCGCCAAGTCAAGACCGCAAAAAACTCCCTAGAAGTTTACTGTGATCAGAATCCAGATGCGGCTGAATGTCGGATTTATGATGTCTAAGGCAATGGCTGCTCAAGCGGTCTGTGTACTCAGCACACAGCACACAGCACTTTGCACTTTGCGATAAAGCTTACGAATAGGGCGAAGTCAGGTGGGCAGCAATGCTCACCTTTTTTGTGACTGGACCAGCAACCAAACTAGGGAATATTGATGAGCTAGGGAATACTGGGGTTTAAAGACTTCAAGTCTTGTCGAACTGAATAAACCCTTTGTATCAGTGCATGGCAAATTTTCTGAAAGCTATTTTTAGTGTTGGACCCTTTGTTCCTCATGGCCATTGTTATCTTTGGCAAACAGGACTGGTTGGGCTGCACGTCATTTCTGATGCCTTGATTGCCTTGGCCTATTACTCAATTCCGATTGCCCTATTTTACTTTGTTTATCGGCGACAGGATTTGCCGTTCAAATGGATCTTTTTGCTATTTGGGTCATTCATTATCTCCTGTGGCACTACTCACCTGCTAGAGATTTGGACGCTTTGGTATCCGACCTACTGGCTCTCTGGCGGCATGAAAGCAATCACAGCTTTAATTTCCGTGTTCACGGCGATAGAGTTGGTTCCAGTGATCCCAGAGGTTTTGGCACTGCCTAAACCTGCTGATCTGCAACGGTTGAATGAGGAATTGCAAATCTCTCAGGCTCGCGTCGCAGGCATTGTAGACATTGCCAGTGATGCCATTATTTCCATTGATTTCAATCAACGTATTACCTTGTTTAACAAGGCGGCTGAGA
>DATNPE010000619.1:0-6533 GCA_036703355.1 Allocoleopsis sp.
CACAGCCGAAGAAGCGATCGCCACGCTGGTCAATATTGCTGGACTCGATCGCCCTGAGGAAGAAATCAAGAGCTTGCTGCGGATCATCGCCGAAAGCATTGGTCGCGACATCGACGACATCTACAAGAACAGCGATCGCGGTGTCCTCGAAGATGTGCAACTGTTGCAAGAAATCACCTTGGCCTGTCGTGCTGCGGTTGCTGCCCTAGTGAAAGAGCAGACGGATGCTGATGGCCGCGTTTCCAAGGTATCGGTGCTCAACTTCTTCAACATGGGTCGCAAAGAACCCTGGATTGAAGCTCTCAGTGAAGCAGGGTATCCCAAGGTCAACACTGACGACATCAAGCCCCTGTTCGAGTACCTGGAGTTCTGCCTTAAACAGGTGGTTGCCGATAACGAACTCGGTGCCTTGCTGAAAGCCCTCGAAGGTGAGTACGTTCTTCCTGGTCCTGGTGGCGATCCAATCCGCAACCCGGATGTGTTGCCCACTGGCAAAAACATCCACGCCCTCGACCCGCAATCCATCCCCACGTCGGCGGCGGTCCAGTCAGCTCAAATCGTGGTCGATCGCCTCTTGGCACGCCAGCGGGCAGAAAACAATGGCCAGTGGCCCGAAACCATCTCCTTTGTGCTTTGGGGTACTGACAACATCAAAACCTATGGTGAGTCGCTGGCTCAGGTGATGTTGCTGGTGGGTGTGCGTCCGGTACCTGACTCTTTGGGTCGCGTCAACAAACTGGAACTGATCTCCCTGGAAGAACTCGGTCGCCCTCGCGTGGATGTCGTGGTCAACTGCTCTGGCGTGTTCCGTGACTTGTTCATCAACCAAATGAACCTGCTCGATCGCGCGATCAAGATGGCAGCGGAAGCCGATGAACCCCTAGAGATGAACTTTGTCCGCAAGCACGCCCTCAAGCAAGCGGAAGATATGGGCATCAACTTGCGGCAAGCGGCAACTCGCGTCTTCTCTAATGCTTCTGGTTCCTATGCGGCCAACGTCAACTTGGCGGTGGAAAACAGCACCTGGGAAGCGGAAGCCGAACTGCAAGACATGTACTTGGCGCGGAAGTCCTTCGCCTTCAACTCCGATAATCCGGGGATGATGGAGCAAGACCGCAATCTATTTGAGTCAGCCTTGAAGACGGTGGATGTCACTTTCCAAAACCTCGACTCTTCCGAAATCTCCCTCACCGACGTTTCTCACTATTTCGACTCTGACCCCACCAAAGTCGTAGCGCGTCTGCGGGGGGATGGCAAAGCTCCTGCTTCCTTCATTGCCGACACCACCACAGCTAATGCCCAAGTTCGTACCCTCTCGGAAACTGTCCGTTTGGATGCTCGCACCAAACTGCTGAATCCCAAGTGGTATGAAGGGATGCTCAGCCACGGTTACGAAGGTGTGCGGGAACTCTCGAAGCGCTTGGTGAACACGATGGGCTGGTCGGCAACCGCAGGTGCAGTAGACAACTGGATCTACGAAGACACCAACGCCACGTTCATCCAAGACGAAGAGATGCAGAAGCGATTGATGAACCTCAACCCTCACTCCTTCCGCAAGATCGTCTCCACCTTGCTAGAAGTCAACGGTCGTGGTTACTGGGAAACCAGCGAGGAAAACCTCGACAAGCTCCGCGAACTGTATCAAGAAGTGGAAGACCGCATTGAAGGGGTTGAATAGTTCAACGAACTGTTGAGCTTGTGAACAAGTTGGACAGCGAAAAATAGCAAATTGATTTAACTGGGAGGCTTACGAGTCTCCCTTTTTTCGTAGGGTGCCGTGAGCATCACGCACCGCCTCTCAGTAGACTTCCTACGTGAATACTCTGCGGCCCCCTCCCGTCCCCCAATTCTGGGGGAAGTTCCATTAAAGTTCCCCCAGAATTGGGGGGTTAGGGGGGCCAATTTCGATTTGTGCAGGAAGTCTAATTAATTCGTGTTGATTGCTTGTGATTCGTGCGTTACGGCTACGTCTAACACACGCTACGTGTTACTCTTGCGTAAAATGAGCTGTTTCTCCTCAGCGATCGCCTTCACCTTTTCTCCACCGTCTCCGAGCTGATTTTTACCTGAGTGGGTAGTTGTTTCCAGCCTGACTCTGCATAACCAAAAGCAAACAATTCAGAATGTAGAATTTCAGCCAATATTTCTAAAGAATCAACCAGCCTAGGGCCAGGGCGATTGAAATACTGATTACCATCTGTGATGTAGATTCTGCCAGTTTTGACTGCTTGCAAACGCTGCCAATCTGAATGTTGTGCGAGCAAATCTGCATCCTGCTGAGTTCGGTTTAAGTCATAGCCACAGGGCATCAAGATAATCACATCTGGATTTGCAGCCAGAAGATCTTGCCACTGCAACCAAGGGGAATGTTGCCCCACCACACCAAATAATGGTTTGCCACCTGCTATTGCAACTAGCTCAGGAATCCAGTTGCCTGCCGCCATCAGCGGTTCTGCCCATTCAATACAAGCCACTGTAGGGCGATCGTTAAGAGTTTTTGTTTTGACAGCACAAGCTTCAACTCTTGCTTGTAACTGGCTTAAGCTGAGTTGGCTTTCTACACCTAAAGCGATCGCAACTCGCTCAATGTCATCCCAGATATCCTCAAGAGTGTTTGGCTGTAACGAAATGATTTGGGGCTGAGATCCGGTGAGCGTAGCAACTGCTTGCTCTACATCACTAAGACTGACCGCGCAAACTTCGCATTGAGCTTGAGTCAAAATATGAGTGGGCTGTAACTGCTCTAAAACTTCAGTTTTGACTCGATAAACACTGAGAGCCGATTGCAGCAAATTAGTTACGCGATCATGAATTTTTGCACTCGTACCAACTGGATTAAATTTGGGTTCGGTGCAAACAGGGTGAGTTTGAATCTCGGCAGGGTAGTCACATTCATGCGATCGCCCCACAATCTGACCGAGTAAACCTAGCTGAGCCAGAATTTCAGTGGCGCTGGGAATTAAAGAGACAATTCTTAGCTCTGAATTGACCATGGATACTGTCTCCTGAAAACCTATATTTCGTATTAGGAAATAATCTTATGAGCGATTACCCATAACTGCAATGCTCACTAGAATTTCTATAAATATTTTTGCATTTTGACATGCAAGATTCCTGCTTCTTTAAAGATTGCTCCAACTTGAACAAAACCGAGTTTCAGATACAAGTCTTTGATATAAAGCTGAGCATGTAATTGTACTGTTTTAATCTGAGATTGAGTTAGAAAATTGAGTGTAGCCTCCATAATTTTGTGACCAATCCCCTGTCCACGGAACTCTGGTAGAACAGCTAACCGTTCTATCTTGACTGTTTGCTCATCTAAGTACCGTAACCTAGTAGTTCCGATGGGCTGCTCATTGACATAAGCCAAAATGTGCTGGCTTTTGGGATCTAATCCATCAAAATCAAGTGCTGGCTCAACTTTTTGTTCAACTTGAAAAACCAAATGCCGAATCGCTTGAATCGATTCCTCCGCTTCACTATAGGTCACGATTTTTATCTTCAAGTTGTCCATCATTAGTAGTTTCTTTGGATGATGTCTCAATCTACTCCTTCGAGCGGTGCGAAGCCCTGACGTTGAACATTTTCAGTCACCGTGTAAGGCTCTAAGAACTGCAAGAGATAATCAGGGCCACCTGCTTTGGAGCCAACGCCAGAGAGCTTAAAGCCTCCAAACGGTTGCCGAGATACGATCGCGCCTGTAATGCCTCGGTTAATGTACAAGTTACCAACCTCAAACTCAGCCTGTGCTTGCTGAATGTGAGAAGGTGTGCGGGAGTACAAACCACCTGTAAGGGCGAACTGCGTGCCATTAGCGATCGCTAAAGCCTCGGCAAAATTCTGGGCTCGAATCACAGATAATACGGGTCCAAAAATCTCTTCTTGTGCGATCGTGGCATTTGGAGCAACTTCACTGAATACTACTGGACCTACAAAGTATCCTGTATCTGAGCTGGGCATTTCTAAGGCGACTTGAGCTTCCGATTTGCCTCGCTCAATGTAACCCTGGATGCGATCGCGAGCGGTGGCATCAATCACGGGGCCAACTTGAGTGCTGGGATGAGCGGCATTGCCTACATTTAGCGATCGCGCCGCTTCGACTAATCGCGCTAAAAACCCTTCATAGATTGGTGCTACAACAATCACTCGTGAGCAAGCAGAACATTTTTGGCCGCTGTAGCCAAAAGCTGAATGGACGACACCTTGTACAGCTTGGTCTAAGTCAGCGCTCTCATCAACAATGATGGCGTTTTTGCCACCCATCTCAGCCACGACCCGCTTTAAGTGCCGCTGTCCAGGTTGCACAATGGCAGCATCCGCATAGATGCGACAGCCTACTTCTTGAGAACCAGTAAACGTAATCATGTGGACATCAGGGTGCTTCACCATGTAAGAGCCAACCGTTGAGCCTTTGGCTGGCACATACTGGAAAACACCCTTAGGAATCCCTGCCTCTACTAAAATTTCTGTCAGTTTGGCGATAATCACCGAAGAAACCTCAGCAGGTTTAAGCAAGGTGCAATTGCCTGCAACTAAGGCTGCCACAGCCATGCCTGTGGGAATTGCTAGAGGGAAATTCCAAGGAGAAATCACCAGCACAATGCCTCTAGGGCGGTAGTGATAGCGATTGGTTTCACCTGGTAAGTCGTAGTGATGCCCTGGCTCCAAACGCTCCATCTCATCAGCGTAATAGCGACAGAAGTCGATCGCTTCGGAAACTTCGGCATCGGCTTCTCGCAAAGGTTTACCAACTTCCATCACAATCCAAGCCGCTAACTCGGCTCGTCGTTGGTTCATTAAATTGGCTGCTTTGCGGAGAATGTTAGCTCGTTGCTGAGCAGGGGTGCGCTGCCAAGCGGGAAAGGCTGCTTTAGCGGCAGCGATCGCCTGATCTGCTTGAGTCTGATTAATTAAGCCAATGTGACCAATGACTTCTGTGGGGTTAGAAGGATTGACTGAATCTACCTGTGTTTCTGTTTGTTGATATTCACCATTAATCAGCGGCCAATAGGTTTTGCCGAGTTGCTGCCGTATAGTGGCGATCGCTTGCAAAGCTGTCTGACGCTGAGTTGAGTCGGCATAGTCTGTATCAGGAACATTCTGAAAATGACCTTGATGCGTAGAAACTGGAAGTGAAGCTGTGCCTGCTCGATCCGCTGTTGTGACTTGAGGCGGTGCTAAGAGCTCTGCGATCGGACGCTCTTCTAAATTCTGTCGCAGAAAGGAACTGTTGGCTGTATTCTCCAAGAGGCGGCGAATTAAGTACGCCATCCCTGGAATCAAATCACCATAAGGACAATAAACCCGCACTCGGTATCCCTGATCTACTAAAGCTTTGGCGAACTTGTCTGCCATGCCGTAAAGCACTTGCAATTCAAAGTGTCGCCGGGGAATCTTGAGGGTTTGGGCGATCGCGATCGTATAAGCCTGGGATCTTACGTTGTGGCTCCCGATCGCTGCATAAAGGTATTCGTGATTTTCCAAAAGAATACGAGTCAAAGTTTCAAAATTGGCATCTGTAGAGGCTTTATCTCGATAAACAGGTTCAATCCAATCTTTTTGTGCTGCTTTGATGATCTCCTGATCCCAATAAGCTCCTTTCACCAAGCGCACAGTGACTGGATATCCACGCTCCTTGGCCCAAGCTACCAAGTCTTGTAAATCTCGATCACTATCTCGCAGATAAGCTTGCAAAGTCACACCAATATCTGTACGACTGCGAAACTCTTCTTCCATCAAGATTTGCTTCAGAATCGCCAAAGTCAAATCTTTGTAGACATACTGCTCCATATCAAAGTGAACCGCAGCTCCCAACTCCTTAGCCCGCCGCAGCAATATCCGAATGCGATCGCTGACTTTGGCTTCGCTACCCTGAGCATCCAGCGGATCAAACTGAGAGTAAAACGCAGTCAGCTTGACTGAAACCTGGACTTTCGGCAGTTCCTCACCCTCGGCTTGGTCAATCGCTTCTACTGGGGGCCAACTCTTGGCGGCACTGGCTAGCTCAGTCATCAAGTCTAAGTAGCGATCGAGATAGGACTGCGCTTCTGCTTCTGTGATCACGGCTTCACCCAGCAAATCAACGGTGAACGCCATCCTGTCTTTCCGCAGTCGTTCGATCGTCTTTAAAACTTGTTTGATGCTCTCTCCAGCAACGTACTTATGGGCAAGAGTCTCTACAGCCGTAGAAACAGTCGTTGCTGCGACTTGTCCTGGTAGCGAATCTGCACTAGCAAAGTTGAGCAAGCCTTTCAGCGCTGCTGGTAACTCCACACTAGAATCACCTAAATATTCCTGTAGATGTCGAGCAATTTCAGTTTTGCTCCGCAGAGCAGGCAAGCAGTCAATGAAGCGAAAGAGTTGCACCCGCAGCCCAGGGTTACTCATTGCCCAAGCTAGCAATTTGTCATCCCACCGCATCTGGTCTCGCATTTGAGCAAAGAAGGAGCGACTTTCCCGCGTGGCTTTCAATAGCTGTTGGGCGATCGCTTGGGTCAGTTGTTCTAAAGCTTGAACTTGAATTTCATCAGGAC
>DATNPE010000620.1:0-5509 GCA_036703355.1 Allocoleopsis sp.
ACCCGGATGAATTAGTCGCGATCGTGGAGAATTTGTTAGAGCGTCAAACTGCCAGAACTGGTACTGGGGATGGAGAAACTCCAGATATCGCAGATATGGCGCGTCAGATTGCCGAAATTAAGGCGCTCTTGACTCAACGCAATAGCTTAGCTGCCACACCTGCACCCATTCCTGTTGACTTCACCCCCCGCGAACAAAGCGTTCTTGATCTAGTCGCAGAAGGCTTGATGAACAAGGAGATTGCCCGTCGCCTCGACACGAGTGTCAGGAATGTGGAGAAGTATGTCAGCCGCCTGTTCAGCAAAACTGGCACCAACAGCCGCACTGAATTGGTACGGTATGCCCTCGAACATGGTTTGACCAAATAATTCCTCCGCTCGGTGTTAAAGTGCTGTTCATGCTGGCTCTGAATGGAAGGTTTCGAGAATTATGATTGCCTCACCTCAAACTTTTCAGATACCTCCTGAAGACTACCTAGAGATGGAGGAAAACAGCTCGATTAAACATGAGTACATAGACGGGCAAGCCTATGCAATGGCAGGGGCTAGCGATGCTCATGTCACGATTGCTCTGAACTTAGCAACGGAGCTACGGAATTACCTCCGAGGTTCGGGGTGTCGCGTTTACATCTCGGATATGAAAGCCCGTCTCGAAGCCCTAAATCGGTTTTACTATCCTGACGTGATGGTGACTTGTGATGAGCGCGATCGCGAAACTTCTCAGTACAAGCGCTTTCCTTGTCTGATTGTTGAGGTGCTTTCGGAATCTACAGAAGCCTTTGACCGAGGCGACAAATTTGCTGATTACCAAAGCTTAGAGACATTGCAAGAGTATGTCTTGATCAACGCTAAGCGGCAGCGGGTAGAGTGTTTTCGTCGTACCGAAAAAGGACTGTGGGAACTGCAATCTTACACCCCGTTAGAACCAGCTTTTCAGTTACGCAGCCTTGGATTTACAGGCGCGATCGCCACCCTTTACGAAGACGTAACTTTCCCAGAATCTACCGAATCTACTTAAACCAATTCACAACTTCTACGACCAAGCATCACAGCAAGAAGGGTTAGCAGGTTTCTTAATTTTCAAAAATGTTACAAATATTGAAATAAAAATGAGCAAAAAGGACTGCTTTTATTAACTTAGATTGATCTGGATTAAGTTTCTGTCATCTTATGTCTCAATCTGAGAAGAGCTGTTATTCTCAGTGGAATTCCTTAGATATGGAGACCGCCATGAAATCCGCTAAGCATCTGGGTCAATCGCTCTCAATGGGTCTTCTCTTGGCAGTTAGCAGCATTGGCATTGTTGGACTCATGGCTCTCCAAAGCGGAGCCCTTAAATAAACCACCAAAACTAAATAAGAAAGTTTTACGCTTCGTAATCCCTGCCCTTTGACTTGAGACGACAGACAGGAGTTATTGAGAGGTAGCAGCTTTAGTTGCTATCTCTAGGGCAGATACTTAAAGGTCACGACGAATAGAGATACAGTGACAAGCACTATCTAGTGCAAATACGGCTACAAGCGCTGCAACAGATTCAAACCGTGGGTATCGGTTCCGCAAGTGCTGAATAATTTGTAACTAGTCGCTAGCTTTTCAACTTGCTGGGTTTGGTCAGGACTCGGTTTCCAGGGATTGGGGTTGTTGTACGCATAGTAAGTTTCTACGCCATTAATCCCCAAGAGGGCCGCTGCCTGAATCAAGTCTCCGGGCGATCGCCGATAGCGAGCTGGGTGAGCCAACACCGCTAGACCACCCGCTTTCTGAATCGCTGCAATCACACTCTCGGCTCGATAAGCTGAACCTTGGGCTGCTCGATGTTGCAAATACAATTGCAGGCCAGGGTGAGCTGGGTCAAAAGCATAGCCTAAGATATGAACCTCGATCCCCAACAGATCGGCATTAATCTCTACACCTGTCCACAAATAAGGCACAGACTGACAAGCCTTGGTATCGCCGCCTTTGATCGCACTGGAGCGCCACTTCCAGTCATCTAAATATTGCTGAGCGACCCGATAACCACTGACGCTATGGTGATCGGTGATCGCTAGCCCTTTAAGGCCAATTGCGATCGCCTGTTCAATCAAGTCCTCCGGTTGTAGTTGGCCATCGGAATGCACGGTGTGCATGTGGAAATTGAAAGAGCGAGGACAGCTATCGGCACGAATGTTTTCAAAGACCCGTCTGAGAGCTGGCATATTCTGGGCTGCTGGTCTAGAAACAGCAACCGAAGCAGGGTTAACCGCCATACGTGCTAGATGAAGTAATGTAAGTTTGTCTACTATAGCCAAGTTTAAACTCGGTCATCTGGCCCCGACTGGACGCTGAATCGTCTGGAAAGTCAGCAAACGATTACATCAAACCAGTCGCGCTGAAGTGCAGCTGGATAAATCAGTAGTAGCAAACCCTGAAGTAGCTGATATTACTAGCGAAATAAAGCCGCTCCAGCCTGAGCAGCACTGCCCGGAGTGTAGAGAAGAGTCGTTGCTCAATACCAAACCCTACCTTAACGCAGCGACAGCTTATAGAGGTGGCTGAGCAGGACAGCATATACAGGCTGGATAGAATAGCGGTCTTGAAATTAACGATTAAATTGTTGTAGCGGCAGCCTTACGCTTGCCTTTAAGTTTGACTTCAATGCAGCCGCACTGGACGCAAGTGGAGAGCTGTCCACACAAGCTTAAACCGGATGTTTAAACAAGGTGTCCAGATACACACGAGCAGCACGGCGATCGCCATCTCCGTTCTGCAAGAGAAACAATGACAACGCAGCGGAGAAGACACGGTCTTGATCCCAGTCGGGATGGGCTTCGAGATAGTGGGAAAGAGATTCGTGAAGGGCTTCAGGAATTTCTGCCAGGATGCTGACGGTTGCGTTCATTAGAACCTCTACTCTTAGACCAAGGTGAAATGGGCAGGATGCTGGTAAGCGCTGATGTGACCAGCCAAAAGCGTTACAGCAAAAAATAGCGCCAATCTAGCTTGCGAAAAATCCTCTCTACCGATGAACTGATGGAGAAGCATCAGGTTTCCGGTTCAGCTAGTGCGCTCCACAACTGCGACGAGTTCTAACTACGACCATCAGAACTCAGCGTTGCATTTAGGTGGGTCGCATCATTTTGCGCTATCAGGGGGGAGGGTTGTCAATGCTTCGAAATGTTGCGATCGCCTTCAGATAGAAAAAAGATTTACGAAAGAATCAGGGTTTGAACAAATTTTCCGTTACTTTTATTTACATAAATCCGATGACTCTCATTTTCAGTGGGGGTTAACTGAAAAATCCCCAAATCAGCGAAAATCTGCGCTTTCACTCACTTTGCCTGTGGAAAACTTCTCCCAACCTGTGGAAAAACTAGGCTACTTCTGTGGAAAGCCTGTGGAAACTCTGGGGAAAAGTCGCAGTAATGATAAGAATTGCAAAAAATTCCAACCCTCAGCCAGTTCATTAGCAGTAAAAAATCCTAGATAGCTTCAGACAGGCGATCCCAGCGGTCGGAAGTGCTGAGTGTGCCAATTTTTAGCCAGTTTCTGCATTTCCTCAAGTTCGGCGGCGGGAATGCGATCGAGACTTTTCAGAATTAAGCTCATGCGTCCCTGCGATCGCAATTTTTCTTGATGCCGAGCCAAAAAATCCCAGTAGAAGAAATTGAAGGGGCAGGCGCGATCGCCCGTGCGAGCCTTGGGATTGTAAGCACAGTTCTGGCAGTAGTCGCTCATGCGATTGATGTAGTTGGCGGAAGAGGCGTAGGGCTTGGACGCGAGAACCCCACCATCGGCAAACTGCCCCATGCCAATGACGTTGGTTTGCATCACCCAGTCATAGCCATCAATAAAGGCGGCATGAAACCAAGCGGTGAGGGCTTGAGGCGAGACACCCGCAATTAAGGCGAAATTGCTCAGCACCATCAATCGCTGAATGTGATGACCATAGCCAGTTTGCTGCACTTGGCTCAAGCTTTGGTGCAGGCAGTTCATCTCAGTCTGGGCATCCCAGTAGAACTGAGGCAACGGCTGTTGGTGGTTGAACCAGTTGCGATTGCCATAGTCCGCATCAAGGAAGAGGTAAAGCCCCCGCATATACTCCCGCCAGCCCAAGATTTGGCGGATAAAACCCTCGACACTGCTCAGATCGAGAGAATGGTCATAATAGGCTTGTTCGGCAGCTTCAATGACCTCTAGAGGCTGCAATAAGCCCAAGTTGAGGTAGGGGGAGAGGAGGGCGTGCCATAGCGTTTCTTGGCCTGTCACCATCGCATCTTGGTAGGGACCAAAGGTAGGGAGGCGATCGCGAATGAAAACCTGGAGCACCTGTAGCGCTTGCTCCCGTGTCACCGCCCAGCGAAACGGTTCTACCGCTCCATAGGTAGGCGACCCCTGCTCAGTCAGTGCTTTGACTTGGGTAATCACCGTCTGCGTGATTGAGTCTGGCTCAAACCACAGCGGTTTAGGGGGATTGAGTTTGCCTTTGGGCGGCTGCCGATTGTCTTTGTCAAAATTCCAGCGGCCACCGAGTGGCTGTTTGCCTACCATTAGCACTTGGAATCGTCGCCTGCCCTCTCGGTAAAAGTCCTCCAACAACAAGCGTTTCCGGGATTGCGCCCACTGGCAAAACTCTGCCTTTGTCCAGAGAAAATGGTTGTTCGGCACAAAGGTGACGCTGCAAGGAAGCTGAAGCGCTTGAATGGCTCGACCAAAGGGGCGATCGCTGGGAGCCATGATCCGCAGCTCGGTAATTTGGTGCGCTTTGATCCAATCGGTCAGAGGAGTAGCAAAGTCTTCAGCTTGCGCCACATAAGTCACGGGCCAACCTGCGGCTCGGAGTTCAGCCGCAAAGTGCCGCATGGCCGACCAGACCAAAACTAATTTTTGTTGATGGTAGGGACGCTGGCGGACGTGATCGAGGGATTCAATCAAAATCACCGGGGTTTGCGATCGCTGCTCAGTACAGCTCAGCAAAGCGGCTTGCTCAGCCCAAAGCTGATCTCCTAGAACCCATATGCCCACTGTCATGCTCTTAAACCCTGGTACCCGCTAAAACCTTGTTGCTAGGAAGGATTGGTGGGTGGGTTAGATTGGCTGAGGCGTTGAATCGCAACTTGGATTCCTAACGCTAGCAAGCCAAAGGCAGCAAAGCCAAATACACCTGCCCCCAAGGCGACAACCCCAACCACTAGCGTTCGGACGGCGGAAGCGATATTCAGCACCATCGTATTGTCAGAATGGATGGGTTTGGTCGCAAACGTGGTCGCGATCGAGACTGTGAGCTTGTAGCAAGCAAAAGCGATCGCTCCTGCCACTACAGACCCACTGAAACAGCGAAAGGGACCAGGAAGCGATTGGGTTTCTGAAGCTGAGCCAGATTTGGGGGAAGGAGTGAGATTAGCCATAGTTCTTCTTAGGGGAAATGAGAAACAGGCAAGTTAAACCGGGCGAGAGCCAACCACGCGAATGCTGGCGTTAGTGAGTTGCGCTACCCACAGCTCTAAATCTGGGTCGGCGATCGCTGCCTTAAC